>NZ_JBEZDN010000006.1:0-135409 GCF_040648315.1 Pseudonocardia sp. NPDC049154 | reverse complement strand
ATCACGTACATCGTGCGGCCGCGCATGCAGCCGCGGAAGAGCCCCCGCAGCGTCTCGCGCATCTCCGTGGGGTCGGCCCAGTTGTTGGTGGGACCCGCACCCTCCTCCGTGGCCGAACAGATGAAGGTGCGCTCCTCGACCCGGGCGACGTCGTCGGGGTCGGAGGCGGCGTAGAAGCTGTTGGGCTTCTTCTCCTCGTTCAGCTTGACGAAGGTGCCGGCCTCGACGAGGCGGCTCGTCATGCGGTCCCACTCGGCGTCGGACCCGTCGCACCAGACGACGGCCTCCGGCGCGGTCAGCTCCGCGATCTCACGCACCCATGACAGCAGGCGCGCATTGGTCGTGGGCGCATCGTCGATCCCTGGGACGGTCGCTGCGGTCATGTGAGTCTCCTAGCCTGGCCGGCCCCCGTTCCCCGGCCGGGGAATGCTGGCAGAGCCTCGCCTGGTCGGGACGAGGCTCGTAACGGGGAAAGATAACTACAGAGGTTACCGGGCAGACCCTGTTCCACACATCGATGCGAACTGTCGATTGACTCACAACACCGATCATGGAATCGATACAGTTTGTGCTGACAAATGCGCTCACCACCGCATTCGCGGAGGATCCGGGCAGGTCGGTGGCGTGCGCGCGGTGGCCGGCCACCGGCGCCGTGGTTCAGGGGTGCGACGCCGTCATGACACCCGTGTGAAATCGGGCGCAGGGCTTAGGAATTCGAAATGCGCAACCATGCCCGGCGGAACAGCAATTCCCGTCCTCTTCAGGCGCTGCGCAACGCACCCGCGCGCGACGGGCGGCCCGAGGGCCGGGACGGGGTGCCGGCGATCGCCGGGAGCAGGATCGGGAGCCGGTGCGCCTGCACCTGCCAGAAGCGTGTCTCGGGCTCGCCCGCGCGCCAGGCGTCGGCCAGCCGGGCCGCCGCCTCGGGGTCGGTGACCCGGCGCGGGCGGGGCCGCATCCCGCACCGCAGGCGGATCTCCGCGTCGAGCGCGCGCCAGGCGGCGTCGGCCGTCGAGAAGACCTGCACGTCGGCCGGGCCGTCCTCGTCGCCCACGACCAGGGTGTACGCGCTCACGGCGTCCAGGGACACGGTCCGACCTCCTCGCACTCGCCGGCCGCGGCGTCGGTGGCGCGGAACAGCTCGTTGACTTCACCCGACCCGAGGCTCAACGGACATGGTGCGGACCGGGTACGCCCGCGGCGGCGCGACGCGCCGGACGGGCCTCCGGGTACGACGAGGGAATGCGCCGAACGGCGTTTGTCCGCGGGGCGAGCGGGGAATCGATCATCCTCGCTCGGGCCGGGTCGGCAGCCGGGTGACCGCGCCCGGTCAGGCCGGGTCGCCGAGCCCGGCCAGCAGCCGGGCCAGCGCCGCGGGCTCGCTGAGCATCGGCCAGTGCCCCGTCGGGAGCTCGGCGAAGGACCACTCCGGTCCCCCCATCTCCGCGAAGGCCGGCACCCCGGCCGCGATCAGCTCCCGGGCCTGGGCCTGCGTGAAGCTGCACGCCACGACCGTCTTCGGCAGCGTCGGGTCCGGGGCGCCGCGCCGGGCGCCGGTGAGGACCACCCCGGCGGGCTCGGCCAGCGAGCGGGCGTGCAGCTCGGCGAACGTCTCGTCGTCGAGCCCCGCGGTGCTCGTGCCCAGCTGCGCGAACTCGTCGCGAGTGGGCATCGGCTGCACCCCGCCGTGCTCGGCGATCCGGGCCCGGATCCACTCCTGCGCCTCCGCCGGGTTGAAGTCGACCTGCGGCACGTCGTCCGGCAGCGGTCCGGTGTCGACGAACACCAGCCGCGTGACCCGGTCCCGGGCCCGCTCGGCCGCGGCCGCGCAGACCGGTCCGCCGCCGCTGTGCCCCACGAGCACCGCCGGGCCGGCCTTCTCCAGGGTCTGCAGCACGTCGTCGACATGGCTCTCCGCCGTCGCGTCCGGCTCGTGGCCGAGCTCCACCGGATGCACCTCGTGGCCCACGGCGCGCAGCTCCGCGGCCACCGCGTCCCACGCCCACGCACCCAACCAGAACCCCGGGACCAGCACGTATGTCGTCACGGGGAGAACGGTAGGGCCGGATCAGGGCCGATCCGGTCCTGTTTACTGACGGGATGTCGGCCGGTCGCGTGCTCGCCCTGCTGGAGCTCCTCCAGGCCCGGCCGGGGCTGACCGGCCCGGAGCTGGCGGACCGCCTGGAGGTCGACGTCCGCACGGTCCGCCGCTACGTCGCCGCCCTGGAGGGGCTCGGGGTGCCGGTGGTGGCGGAGCGCGGGCGGTACGGCGGCTACCGCCTGCTGCCCGGCTACAAGCTGCCCCCGCTCATGCTGTCCGGCGACGAGGCCGTCGCCGTGGTGCTCGGGCTGCTCGCGGCCGAGCGCACCGGCATGCACGCCGCGGCCCCGGCGGTGGCGAGCGCGCGGGCGAAGGTGGAGCGGGTGCTGCCCGCCGAGCTGCGGAACCGGGTCGCCGCCGTCGCCGGCGCGCTCGGCTTCACCACCGCCGCCCGCGACGGCACCGCCCCCGCGGCCGACGTCCTGCTCGGCCTCGGCGAGGCGGTCCGGGACCGGCGCCGGGTGCGGCTGGCCTACCGCTCCTGGCGCGGCGAGGAGAGCACCCGCGAGCTGGACCCCTACGGCCTCGTCTTCCACTCCGGACGGTGGTACGTGACCGGGCACGACCACCGCCGCGGGGCGGTGCGGACCTTCCGGCTGGACCGGGTCGCGCGGGTGGCGCCGACCGGGGCCGGGTTCGCCGCGCCGGAGGGGTTCGACCCGGTGGCCCACGTCGTCGCCGGCCTGGCGGAGGTGCCCTACCGGCTCGAGGTGGAGGTCCTGGTGCACGGCCCGCCCGTGGACGTCGCCCGGCGGTGGCCGGCCTGGCTCGGCACCGTCGAGGCCCACCCCGACGGCACGCTGCTGCGGACCCGGGCCGAGGACGCGGACGGCATGGCCCGCGCCCTCGCCGGGCTGGCCTGGCGCTTCACCGTGCTGCGGCCGGACGAGGTCCGGCAGGCGGTGGCGCGGCTCGCCGCCCGCCTCGCGGAGGACGCGGTCGGTCGCGGCGGCGGAGGCCCAGCACCACGGTGAGCGCGACGAGCAGCAGCGCGGCCGTGCCCCCCCCGGCGGTGACGTCGACGCCGAGCGCGAAGGCCTCCCGCGCCGAGCCGAGCAGTGCGTCCGCGGCCGGAGCGGGCAGGCCGGCGGCCACGTCGACGGCACCGCCCAGCGTCTGCCGCGCGGTGTCGGACGCCTCGGCGCCGAGCGCGACGCCCGGCGCGGCGTCGGCGGGCACCTCGACCGCGGCCCGGTAGACCGCGCTCAGCACGCTGCCCAGGACCGCGGTGCCCAGCACCGCACCGAGCTCGTAGGCGGTCTCGCCGACCGCCGAGGCCGACCCGGCCCGGTCGGCGGGCGCGGCGGCGAGGATCGCGTCGTTCGTGATCGTCTCGGACAGCCCGATGCCCGCGCCGATGAGCACGGCGGCGGCCAGGAGCAGTGTCCCGGCGGAGCCGACGCCGAGGCGCGTGCAGAGCACGTAGCCCGCGGCCGCGAGCACGAGGCCGGCCGGCACCAGCACCCGCAGCGGGAAGCGCCGGGCCAGGGCCGCGGCCCCGAGCCCGGCGAGGATCGTGGCGACCATCCCCGGGACCAGCACCAGGCCGGCCTCCAGCGGCGAGCGGCCCAGCACCAGCTGCAGGTACTGCGCGGCGAAGAACAGCAGCCCGGTGAGCGCGAACATCGTGGTGGCGTTGGCCAGCACGGACACCCGCACGACCGGCGAGGCGAACAGGTCCAGGTCGACCAGGGGCCGGCGACCCCGACCGGGCAGGTCCCGGCAGCGCTTCACGAACAGCGCGCCGGCCGTGCCCGCGACGACCAGCTCGATCACCGACGCGACGGTGAACCCGTGCTCGCCGATCGTGTGGATCGCGAGCACGGCGGGCACCGCCGCCAGCATCGACAGCGCGACGCCGCCGAGGTCCGGACGGCCGGGGTTGGCCATCCGCGACTCGGGCAGCACCAGCGGGGCGGCGACCAGCACCAGCACCGCGACCGGCACGTTGACCAGGAAGACCGCGCCCCACCAGAAGTGTTCGAGCAGCAGGCCGCCGACGATCGGGCCGAGCGCGGCGCCGGCGGCGAAGGCGGTGGCCCAGATGGCGAGCGCGAGCCGCCGCTGGGTGCGGTCGAGGAAGATCGTGCGCAGGATCGCCAGCACCGAGGGCATCAGCATCGCGCCGAAGAAGCCCAGCGCGGCGCGCGCGGCGACGAGGTGCGCCCCGTCCGTCGCGGAGGCGGCCAGCAGGGACACCGCGCCGAAGCCGGCGATCCCGACGAGCAGCAGCCGGCGACGCCCGATGCGGTCGCCGAGCCCGCCCATCGCGATCAGCAGCCCGGCCAGGACGAGCGGGTAGACGTCGACGATCCACAGCAGGGTCGTCGCGTCCGGGCGGAGCGCACGGCTGATCGCCGGCAGGGCGAAGCCCAGCACGGTGTTGTCGACGGCGACCAGCAGCGTCGGGAGGAAGAGCACGGCGAGCGCGAGCCACTCGCGCAGACCGGCGCGGGGACGGGGGAGCGAACGGGCAGGGGCCGGGGTGGGCAGCGTACGGGTCATGCGAGCGGGTCCTTGCAGGGTCGAGCGGCGCCCGGGGAGGCGCGGATCGGGGTGACAACGCAGCTGTACCGTCCGGACGGTATAGCTCTACCGTCCGGACGGTACAGTCGCTCCAACGGGCAGGTCCAGCCGCGCATTCCGCTGGTGAGCGGCCTCACCCGGCGAGCCGGTCGGTAGGGTCCGGATGTGCCGAGCGCCCGCGACCGCGTCCTGGACGCCTACGAGACGCTGCTCGTCGAGCAGGGCCCGGCGGCCGCCACGCTCGACGCCGTCGCCTCCGCGGCCCAGGTCTCCAAGGGCGGCCTGCTCTACCACTTCGGGTCCAAGGAGGCGCTCGCCGAGGGCCTCCTGCAGCGGCTGCGCGAGCGCAGCGCCGCCGACGTCGCGCACATGCGCGCGGACCCCGACGGCGCCGTGGCCTACTACCTGCAGACCTCCGTGCCCGGCGCGGCGTCGCCGGTCGGGCTGACCCGCACCTACCTCGCCGCGCTGCGCATCGCCGACGGCAGCCCCACCGGCGAGGCGACCCGCCGCGCCCTCGCGGACGTCGACGCGCACGGCCTCGCCGCGCTGCGCACCGAGGTCCCGGACCCGGTGCTGTCCTGGCTCGTCCAGCTCGTCGGCGACGGGCTGTACCTGCGCACCCTCACCGGTGCCCCGCTGACCGGCGACGTCGGCGTCGACGCGCTCGTCGCCCGGCTCCGTGAGTTGTTGATCTCGTCCTCCCGGGGCTAACGCCGGCTCCTCCCGCGTCGAATTCCGGCCCGGGGGGACGAATCGGATGGTGCTGGTACGACGCGGGGTCGTCGACGTCGACGTGGACCGGGTGGGGGCGGGCCCACCGGTGGTGCTGCTCAGCTCGATCGCCGGCGGGCGCCGGGTGTGGGACCCGCTCGCGGACGCGCTGATGGACCGCTACCGGGTGCTCACGCTGGACCTGCACGGGCACGGCGCCACCCCGCCCTGGCCGCGCTTCCGGCCGCAGACGCTGTCGGACCAGGTCCGGCTCGTGCACGCGGTGACCGCGGGCAGCACGGAACGGCTGGGGCTGGTCGGGCACTCCTTCGGCGGGGCCGTCGCGATGCGTGCGGCCGTCGAGCTGGGCGAGCGGGTGCGGGCCCTGGTCCTCGTCGAGCCGACGCCGTTCGCGCTGCTCGCCCGCGCCGGTCACGACGACCTGTTCGACGCCGTGTGCGCCTCTCGGGACCGGCTGGCGGAGGGAATCGCGGCCGGGCGCCCGGACGAGGCGGCACGCGAGCTCGCCGACCACTGGCTCGGGCCGGGCTCCTGGGACGGGCTGTCGGCCGAGCGCCGGGCCTCAGTGGTGAGGGGGCTCGCGCACCGGCTCGCCGAGTTCGACGCGATGATCGACCCCGGCCTCACCCTGGCCGAGGTCGCGACCGCCGAGGCCCCCACCCTGCTGATCCACTCGCCGGGCTCGCTCGAGCCGGTGCGCGCGCTGGTCGACGTGCTCGGCGCGGCCCGGCCGGACTGGGAGCGCGTGGAGCTGCCGGGCGCGGGGCAGTGGGCGCCGCTCACCGGGGCGGAGGAGCTGAAGCCGGCGGTCGGCGCGTTCCTCGACCGGCACCTGGGCCGGTGAGCCTCACTTCCCCAGCGACACCGAGGACATCCGGAAGTCCGGGATGCGCATGGTGGGCATCCGCGCGCGGGTGAACCAGTCCTTCCACTCCCGCGGCAGCGCCGGCTCGGTGCGGCCCACCTCCGTGGTGCGCCGCAGCATGTCCAGCGGCGAGTAGTTGAACCGGAAGTTGTGGTCGACCTCGGCCGTGACCTCGCCGCCCTCGACCAGGTAGACGCCGTCCCGGGTCAGCCCGGTGAGCAGCAGCGTCGCCGGGTCGACCTCGCGGATGTACCAGAGGCAGGTGAGCAGCAGGCCGCGTCCGGTGCGCGCGACCATCTCGTCGAGCGTCGCGGCGGAGCCGCCGGTGAGCAGCATGTTGTCGCCGGGCGGGGTGAAGGCGGTGCCGAACTCGGCGGCCTCCGCCCGGGAGTAGACGAGCTCGTTGACGACACCCTCGCGGATCCAGTCCACCCGGCGGGTGGGGGCGCCGTTGTCGAACACGCTGACCCCGCCCCCGGAGCTCGGCGTGATCACGGCGGGCTCGTACTCCAGCCCGGGGGCGGTGGGGTCCGAGTACAGCGTGAGCGGCAGGTCGGTGAGCCGCTCGCCCACGCCGGCCTTGCCGGTGAACGCGCTGTGCCCCTCCTGCGCCGCCCGGCCCTCCATCGACCAGCCCGCGTAGACGAGCATGTCCGAGACGGCCGACGGCGGCATCACGGTCTCGTACCGGCCGGGCTCCAGGCGGACCTTCCGCGCGCCCCACGCCAGCCGCTGCTCCGCCTCGGCGGCCAGCGCCCGGACGTCGACGTCGGTGAAGTCGGTGGTGGCCGTGCCGGTCCACGCCGAGGAGTCGGCGTCCTTCACGTTCAGCTCCACCGAGCCGGTCGGCTGGACCCAGCGGCGGCGGACGCCGGTGGAGGTGCCGAGCCAGGTCGTCGTCAACGAATGGTCGGCGAAGCCGAACTGGCGCAACGAACCGGCCAGCACCTCGGCGAGGCCGGCGGCCAGGTCGGAGTAGACGGCGATCGACGTCGCGGCGGCCGGCTCGCTCCAGCTCGGACCGCCGTCGCCGCTCGGTTCCGGCAGCGGCGCGGCGTCCCGCGACGGCCCGGCGTCCCGGGCGCTGCGCTCGGCCGCGGCGACGAGGTCGGCGAGCCGCTCCGGCCCGGTGATCTGCTCGCCCGACGAGACGGTCCCGGCGGCGGTGCCGCCCGGCACGTCCACGAACGCGATCACGGTGACCCGCGACGAGGTGGTGTGCCCGTTGGTGGTCATCGTGGAGTTGGCCCAGCGGAGCACGGCCTCGCTGGTCTCCGAGACGATCACGGCGCAGCCGGTGAGGTGGGCCGCGGCCGCGAGCGTTCGCTCGACGGTCTCCTGCGGGGTGAGCGCGCCGGTCACTCGCCCTCCTCCCGGGTGTTGAGCACGGTCACGCCGCGGAACAGCGCGCTCGGGCAGCCGTGGCTGACCGGCGCGATCTGTCCGGGCTGGGCCTTGCCGCAGTTCATCGCCCCGCCGAGTCGCCAGGTCGAGGGCCCGCCGACGGCGGCGAGCGCGCCCCAGAAGTCGGTCGTGGTCGCCTGGTAGGCGACGTCGCGCAGCTGCCCGGCGAGCCTGCCGTTCTCGATCCGGAAGAAGCGCTGGCCGGTGAACTGGAAGTTGTAGCGCTGCATGTCGATCGACCACGAGCGGTCGCCCACGACGTAGATCCCGCGCTCGACCCCGCCGATCAGGTCGTCGGTCGTGGTGTCCCGCACCGGGTCCGGCCGCAGCGACACGTTCGCCATGCGCTGGATCGGGACGTGGTGCGGGGAGTCGGCGAAGGCGCAGCCGTTGGACCGCTGGAGGCCCAGCCGCGGGGCGAAGGTCCGGTCGAGCTGGTAGCCGACGAGCGTGCCGCCGCGGACGAGGTCCCACTCCGAGGTGGCGACGCCGTCGTCGTCGAACCCGATGGTGGCCAGCCCGTGCGGGACGGTGCGGTCGCCGGTCACGTGCATGTGCCCGGAGCCGTAGCGGAGCGTGCCGAGCTGGTCCGGGGTGGCGAAGGAGCCGCCCGCGTAGGCGGCCTCGTAGCCGATCGCGCGGTCGTACTCAGTGGCGTGGCCGACCGACTCGTGGATGGTGAGCCACAGGTTCGTCGGGTCGATCACCAGGTCGTACGCACCCGGCTCGACCGACGGCGCCTTCGTCTTCTCCGCCAACAGCTCCGGGAGCCGGGCGAGCTCGTCCGCCCAGTCGTACGAGGTGCCGGCGAGGTACTCCCAGCCGCGCCCGGCCGGCGGCGCGAGGGTGCGCATCGACTCGAAGGTGCCGGCCCCCGGGTCGACGGTCGTGGCGCTCAGCCCGGGCTCGATGCGGACCCGTTGCTGCAGCGTCGTGGTGCCGGCGAGATCGGAGTAGAACTTGCACTCCCGCACCTGTGTGACCGAGGCCTGGACGTGGTCGACGCCGTCCGCCGCCAGCAGCCGCTGCGACCAGTCGGTGAGCAGCTCCACCTTCTCCCGGGTCGGCACGGTGAAGGGGTCGACGTCGTAGGCGGACACCCACACCGCGTTCGGGTACACCGGCTCGTCGGCGCGCTCGACCCGCTCCAGCGCGACGGGTGCGAGGGTCTTCGCCACCGCCACCGCGCGCTCCGCCGCGGCACTCGCCGCCTGGACGGTCAGCTCGACGTGCGAGGCGAAGCCCCACACGCCGTCGACCAGCACGCGGACCGCGAGGCCGGTGGTGACACCGTCCGAGACGCCCTCGACGGTCCCGTCCCGCAACGAGATCCGTTGGGACACCACGCGTTCGACCCGCAGGTCGGCGTGCTGCGCGCCCAGCAGCATCGCCCGGCTCAGCGCCGCCCCGGCGAAGGCCTGCAGGGGGAGCGACCGGAACTCGGGGTCGACGGCGTCGACGGGATCGCGCCCCGGGAACCCGGGGGCCCCGGGGGCGGGACGATCAGGGCGATCGGGGACCACGGCGCAGAACCTATCCCGCACCCGGTAGGGGCGCGACACCTCGGCGCGCCCACCGCGTGCCGGTCAGGGGTCGGCGAACCAGGTCCACGGTGCCCACCAGTGCACCTCGCCCGGAGGATCCACGGTGGACGGACGAACCGGGTGCACGGGCAGGGACGCCGGGCCGAGACGGAGGACGCGGTCGGCGAGCCCGTCGCCGTCGAAGTCGGTGTGCAGCAGCAGGTCCGGGCCGTCCGCGACGATCGCGGAGTCGGCGACGCCGTCTGCGTCCGTGTCGAGATCACCGGCGCCGATCGCGACCCGGGTCGGGACGGAGGGGTCGTTCCCGAGGGGTTCGGCCCGGACCGGGGCGTCGACGTCCCCGTCCGGCTCAGGGCGCACCGGGACCTCCCAGCGATCTCAGCTCCGCGGCGAGCGCGGCGCGGCGCTCGGCCGCGGTGCGGTCGAGCAGTTCGGTGGCCCGCCGTTCGAGGTCGATCAGCAAGGCGGACAACGCCGACACGGCCTCGGCCTCGGCGTCGCGCAGCGCCGTGTCGAGCCAGTACCCCCACTGCTCGCGCTCGACGGCCGTCCGGCGGCGCCGCGCGAGCAGCACCGCCGCGGCCACGGCCAGCCCGATCACCGCCGGCAGGAGGGTGCGACCGCCCGCCACGGACAACCCCAGCGCGGGGGCGCCCGCGACGAGCACGAGCACCAGGCGCACCACGCCGGTGCCGGATCCGATGCGCAGCACCGCGTCGAGCCATCCGACGCGCCCGGGAGGATCGGGCAGCCGGCCCGTGATCGCGGCCGCTCCCTTCGGCGGCCGGGGGACGAGCTCGGGCGGCAACGGGAGCGGGCCGAGCATCCGGCCGGCCGCCCGCCGCACGGCCGCCTCGGCCTCGCCCCGGCTGCGGGCGAGGAGCGCGGCCGTCGCGCGCCCGATCGCGGGCGCCAGCACGTCCGGCAGCGACGAGCGCGGACCGCTGATCCACGGGGCGCTCAGGGTGCGCAGGTCGCGGAGGGCGGCCGTGAGGTCGGCGGTCGCGCGGAGCCGGACCAGGGCGAGATCACCGCGCAGCCGCGCCCGGTGCCGTCCGTCCACTTCGGCCAGTTCGGCGGCGACCTCGGACCGCTTGGCGCGCAACGCCTCGGTGCGCCGGCGGGTCAGGGAAGGCAGGGCTGCGGTCGTGGTCACGTCGCGCAGCCTCGCCGACCGGGCCACCCCGCGGAGCGGATCGGGGGACACCCTTCACTCGCGTGAACGGATGCGTCCGGCGCGGCGTGATCGTCCCGCGCGGTCACCGCGGTTCACCCCGGCCGGGGGATCCTCCCCGGGCCGTCCGGCGCGCGACACGGCCGCACGTTCGCACGCGACCTGCACGAGTTCCGCCCGATCGCACCCCGCCCCTCGCCCGCGGGCCGTCGGTACGTCAGAGTGGAGCGTCGAGGACGGGGACGACGCGACCGGGGGGAACGATCGTGGGCCGACGGGGCGGGGGAGCGGGCCGGTGAGGCCCGGCGCACCCCCCGGTGCCGGCCTCGCCGCCGACCTCGCCGGGAGCCCCGACCTCGAGCCCGACCCCTCCGGCTGGACCGGGCTGGACCAGCGCGGTGTGCCGGTCGCGGGGGTGCTGACGACCGTGACCGTGGCCGTCCTGGGCGCGACGGCCGTGGTCGTCGTCGCCGCCCGCGAGCCCGAGCTCGCCGGACCGGTCGCGCTGTGGACGCTCGCGGTCTCGCTGCTGCTCGTCGGGTTCGCCGTCGCCACCTCCTACGCCCGCTGGCGCTGTTCGCGCTACCGGGTCACCCCCGACCGGGTCGAGCTGCGCACCGGGGTGCTCGTCCGGCGTGCGCGCAGCATGGCGATCGAGCGCGTCCGGACCGTCGACGTGACCGCGGGCCCGGTCCTGCGGGCGTTCGGCCTGGTCGCCCTGCGCGTCGGCACGGGCCAGCAGCGCGGCCGCGGGGAGGCGACGCTGCGGCTGCGCCCGGTCGAGCGGATGGAGGCCGACCGGCTGCGCACGCTTCTGCTCGACCGGATGCGCTCCGCGGGCGGCCCGCCCGCCGGACCCGCCGACGGGCGCATCGCCGAGCTGGACCCGCGGTGGCTGCGCTACGGCGTGCTCACCGCCGCCACCCCGCTGTTCGGGATCGCGGTGCTGGCCGTGGTCCTCGCGCTCGTCGACCGGCCGCTGGGCCCGCTGCTGCGGGTGGTGCCGCCGGCGGCCCGGCTCGTGCTGGTCGTGCTCGGGATGCTGCTGGCCGGCACGGTCGTCGCCTTCCTGGTCTACGCCGAGACGTGGAGCGGGTTCCGGCTGGACCGCGAGCCCGGCAGCACGCTGCGCGTCCGGCGCGGGGTGCTCACCACCCGGTCGATCTCGCTGGAGGAGCGGCGGCTGACCGGCGTCGAGCTCGTCGAGCCGCTGGGGATGCGGCTGGCCGGGGCCGCGCGGGTCGACGCCGTCGCGAGCGGGCTGCTCGTGGGCAGCGGCACCGAGAGCACCGAGCACCGCACCCTGCTGCCGACCGCGCCCCGCCGGCTCGCCGAGCGCGTCGTCGCGGTGATCCTCGGCGAGTCGCGCTCGCCCACGGCCGCCGCACTGCGCCCGCACCCGCCCGCCGCGCGCCGCCGCCGGCTGCGCCGCGCCGCACTCGTCGTCGGACCTCCGGTGGTGGCGCTCGTCGCGGCGGGCGTGACCACCGGGACGCTGTGGCCGGTGCTCGTGGCGGTGGTCCTGGCCGCCGTGGGCGCCCCGGTCGGCGCGGCGATCGCGCTCGACACCTACCGCGGGCTGGGCCACGCCGTCGTCGGCGGCTACCTCGTCGTGCGCGCCGGGTCGCTGCGCCGCAGCACCGTCGCGCTGCACCTCGACGGCGTGATCGGCTGGACGGTGCGGCAGACGATCCTGCAGCGGCGCAACGGACTCGTCACCCTCGGGGCGACCACGGCCGCGGGCCGGGGCGCCTTCCACGCGTACGACGTCGACGGCCGGGAGGCGCTGCGGCTGGCCGGCGAGGCCACGCCGTCACTCCTCGCGCCGTTCCTGGTCTCCGGTCCCGTCCCCCGCGCCGCGGGCGACCAGCCGCGCGTAGCGGTGCCCGGCCGCCAGCAGGACCAGCCCGGCGCCGAGGAAGGCCGCGACCCGGGCGAGGCCGTCGAGCGCCAGCAGGTCGAACAGCACCAGCTTCCCGACCGCTGCCGCCACCAGGACCGCACCCGCCGCCCGTAGCGCCGGTCGCGTGATCCCGCGGGCCAGCAGCACCAGTGCCGCGACCGTCCACGACACCGTGACGAGCGCGTGCCCGGCGAGGAAGCCCGTGCGGTCGGGCGACACGAGCAGCGCCGCGGTCACCACCGTGGTGGTGGCGCCGTGCAGCGCGACGAGCGCGAGCGGGACCCAGAGAACGGCGGTGCGGGCGTCGGCCCGGATCAGCCCGGTCCGGCCCGCGGCGACGAGCGCCGCGACCGCCGCCGCGAGGACCAGCACGGCGAGCACGAGGCCGCGGAAGGGCACCGGCAGGGCGGGGACCGAGGTCGGGTCCGGCAGCCCCCCGGCCAGCGCACCGAGGTAGCCGATCAACGCGAACCCGCCGCCGACGAGCAACCCCACCCGGCTGCGCAGCACCGCGGCCGCGACCAGGACCACCACGCCCTCGCCGAGCAGGACCGCGTCGAGCGTGCCGCCGTCGAACGCCACGACGGTCGCCACCAGCACCGCGACCGACCCCGCCGCCAGCGCGGTGAGCCGGACGGCCGCGCGCCCGGCCGGGATCGCCAGCGCGAGCAGGGCCACGGCCGCGAGCAGCGCCAGCCCCGCCCCCGGCCACGGGCCGGTCCGGGTCGCGAGCGCCAGCAGCGGCAGCGGGGCCGCCGCGACCACCCAGGCCGTGGCCGGCGGCGCGGGCCGGGCGCCGGGACGGTCGAGCAGGAGCGTCGGGACGAGCCCCACGACCAGTGCGGCGACCGCGGCCGCGATCGCCGGGACCAGCGGCTCGGCGTACGGGCCGACCAGGCCGTAGAGCGCGGGCGCGGTGGCCGCCGTCGCGGCGAGCACGCCCCAGCCGCGCCGCACCACCGCCGGCACCGCAGCGGCCTGCAGCACCACGACGAGCGCGACGAGCAGCGGGCCCGGCCCGTCGGCGACGAACGGCGCGAGCAGCGCCGCGCCGAGCACGGATCCGACGGCGAGCGCCTGCGACCGCCAGCGGTCGGCCAGCGCCACCCCGCCGGCGGCGACGAGGAGGGCGGCGAGCAGACCGGCGACCGCGGGCAGGAGGCCGTAGAGCGCGGTGGCGGCCGCGACCGTCAGGTACAGCGCCGTGACCCCGGTGCCGGCCAGCGCGAGCGCCCCGGTCCGCGCCTCGGGCCGGCGGTTCAGCCGCATCCCCAGGCCGATCAGGACCGCCCCGAGGAGGGCCCCCGCGGCCACGCGTCCGGGCGGGGAGAACCAGCCCCGCGAGGCGGCCAGCACCAGCAGCAGGACGACGCCGAGCAGCGTCACCACCGCACCGGTCACCGCCAGGAGGGCGGGGCCGGAGAGCCGGCCCCGGAGCCGCTCCACCAGGCTGGGCGGGCGCGGCCCGATCGGCGCGGCGTACTGGAACCCCTGGTGGGGGCCCATGGCGAACCCCGGCGGGGGCGGCCCCCACGGTCCACCCGCGGGCGACTGCGACACACCCGACGGGGGCGTCCACAGCGTGGCCACAGGATCGGTGGTGTAGTGCCGCGACACGCGCGGCGAGACGGACGGTTCCGACGCGTCGGCGGACGGTAGCGAGGCCTCCGGAGCGCCCGCCGCGACCCCCACCGCGGACCGGTCCGCGGTGCCGTCCGCCGCACCGCCGCGCAACTCGGTGACCAGCGCGTTCACGGTGCCGCCGAGCTCGTCGACCCGCCTGCCGAGACGGGTCAGCTCGACGGCCACGGAGAGCAGCCGTTCGTCGAGCGCGGGCGGGCGACCGGTCGGTTCGGACATACCGCTGAGCATGCCGCCGATCGGACGCGTCAGGATGCGTACGACTACGAGGATCGGGTCACGACACGGTCACGCTCCCCGACCGACCCGATCCCCGGCGAGTGAGATCGCGATCACCCGTAACCGGGGGTCGCGGCTACTCGTTGTCCCGATTGGAGCGGACCTGTCTGGAGGTTGTGTGAGCGCCGTAACGCCCGCCCGTCCGGCCTCGTCGCCGGTGCCCCCCGGGGCGCCCGGTGCGCCGCCGTACCGCGGACCTCGGCCCGGCGGCCCCGGGCAGCACCCCGGACCGGGCCCACGACCGGGTGCCTACGCGCCCCCGCCCACCGGGTACCGGCCCCCGCCCGGGGCCGTGCCGCCCGGCGCGATGCCGCCCGGCCCCTTCGCGCCGCCGGCCGGTCCGCCGGGCGCGATCCGGCGGCCGCGGCCCCGGCCCTCGCCGCGGCGCTCGGCCAACCCGGCCGTCACGGTCGTGGTGCCGACCCGCAACGAGGCCCGCAACCTCGAGGTCGTCCTGCCGCAGATCGCGGCGGTGCGCCCCGCGGTGCACGAGATCATCGTCGTGGACGGCAACTCCACGGACGACACCATCGGCACGGCGCGTCGCACATTGCCCTGGGTGCGTTGCATCACGCAGACCCGCAAGGGCAAGGGCAACGCGATGGCGTGCGGGTTCGCCGCAGCCACCGGCGACGTCGTCGTGATGTTCGACGCGGACGGCTCGGCCGACCCGGCGGAGATCCCGGCGTTCGTCTCGGCCCTCGTGGCCGGCGCCGACTTCGCCAAGGGCACCCGCTTCGCCGCCGGCGGCGGCAGCGACGACATCACCCTGCTTCGCCGCACCGGCAACGCCGGGCTGAACTCCGTGGCCAACGCGCTGTTCGGCACGTCGTACACGGACCTCTGCTACGGCTACAACGCCTTCTGGGCCGACCTGCTCCCGCTGCTGGAGCTGCCGGACCCGGGCGAGCCGCAGCCGGAGGACGGCACGATGCTGTGGGGCGACGGGTTCGAGATCGAGACCGTGCTCAACTGCCGCATCGCCGCCGCCGGCCTGAAGATCACCGAGGTGCCGTCGGTCGAGAAGCAGCGCATGTTCGGCGAGACGAACCTGCGGACCTTCGCGGACGGCACCCGGGTGCTGCGTACCCTGCTGTCCGAGCACCGGCGCGCCGACAAGCGGAAGAACTGACCGCGCGAGAAGTCGGCCGCCGGCGGACCGCACCCGGAGGACCCCGCCCCGTGAACCTGTTCGAGCCCGTGCCCGAGCCGCCGGTCACCGCGACCGTGGTCGTCTGCGTCTACACCGAGAAGCGGTGGGCCGACATCGTGTCCGCCGTCGACTCGGTGGCGGCGCAGGACGTGCTGCCGGTGGAGACGATCGTGGTCGTCGACCACAACGAGGGGCTGCTCGAGCGGGCTCGTGAGGCGTTCCCGCGGGTGCAGGTCGTGCCCAACGCGCACAAGCAGGGCCTGTCGGGCGCGCGGAACACCGCCGTCGAGATGGCGACGGGCGACGTCGTGGTGTTCCTCGACGACGACGCCTCCGCCCGCCCCGGCTGGCTCCGCGCGCTGCTGGCGCCCTACGCCGACCCGGCGGTGATCGGCGTCGGCGGGGTGGCGCACCCGCGTTGGCCGGTCGCCCGGGCCGCCGTCGACGACTCGGGCCGGCCCGCCACCCTCCCGGGCGCGCCCGGCGGGCGGGACGCGACGGGCGAGCTCGACTGGGTCGTCGGATGCACCTACACCGGCCAGCCCACCGAGCAGGCCGAGGTCCGCAACCTCATGGGCTGCAACATGTCGCTGCGCCGCGAGGTGTTCAAGCGGGTCGGCGGGTTCGCCGAGGACATCGGCCGGATCGGCAAGAACCCGCTGGGCTGCGAGGAGACCGAGCTCTGCATCCGGGCCCGGCAGGCCTACAAGGCCGACGGGCGCGAGGTGAAGATCCTCTTCGAGCCGCGCGCCGAGGTCGACCACCGCGTGTCCGACGACCGGGTCGACTGGTCCTACCTGCGCCGCCGCAGCTGGGCGGAGGGGCTGTCGAAGGCCGCCGTCTCCAAGCTGGTCGGCACGGACGACGCGCTCTCGACCGAGCGCGGCTACGTCGCCACCGTGCTGCCCAAGGCGCTGATCCGCGAGGTGAAGGCGAAGCGTCCGGCCTCCGCGGCCGCCGTCGTCGTCTGCCTGGGGTTCACCACCGCGGGCTACGTCCGCGGCAAGCTGCCCGGCGCCACCTCGCACGTCTCCCTGCCCGCGGCCGACGGTGCCTGACACACATCACCGCATCCCCTCGTTCGTCCACCAGCGCAACCGGCTGAGCGAGGGCCAGCAGCACGCGTGGGACCGGTGGTGGCCGGAGTACGGCGGCGACGTCGCCGACATCGAGCGGCTCGACCCCGATGCACTCTTCGGCCGCGCGGCCCCGGTGGTGCTGGAGATCGGCTCCGGGATGGGCGACGCCACCGCCGAGATGGCCGCCACCGCGCCCGAGGTGGACCACCTGGCCGTCGAGGTGTACGAGCCCGGACTCGCGCGGCTGCTCATGCTGCGGCAGGAGGCCGGGCTGGAGAACCTGCGGCTGCTGCGCGGCGACGCCGTCGACCTCCTCGACCGGGCGGTCCCCGAGGGCCTGCTGGAGGGCATCCGGATCTTCTTCCCGGACCCGTGGCCGAAGCGGCGGCACCACAAGCGCCGGCTCGTCCAACCCGGGTTCGTCGCGCTCGCCGCGTCCCGGCTGCGCCCGGGCGGCTGGCTGCACCTGGCCACGGACTGGGAGCACTACGCGCTGCAGATGCGCGAGGTGTGCGACTCCCAACCGCTGCTGCGCCGCGCGCCCGCGGCCGGGCCGGAGGGGTGGCTGCCCCGCCCGGACTCGCGCCCGCTGACGAAGTTCGAGCAGCGCGCGGTGCGCGAGGGCCGGGCGATCCGCGACCTGCTGTACGTGCGTTAGGCGCCGACTAGTCCAGGGTGGGCGCCGGTAGGTGCGGCACCGCGCGGGACCGGCCCCGGAACTCGGCCACGACCTCGCCCGCGGCGGTCCGGACCGTCACGTCGTAGAGCCCGGACCTCCCGACGAGCGACCGCTCGACCGCCTCGGCCTCCAGCTCCTCGCCGACCCGGGCCGCGCGGAGGAAGGCGACGTCGCCGCCCGACGCGACCGTCGAGACGCCGTGGCTGTTGCAGGCGAAGGAGAAGGCGGCGTCGGCGAGGAAGAACAAGTAGCCGCCGTGCACGATGCCGTGCCCGTTGACGTGCCGTTCCTCGACGGTCAGCGCGGTCCGCGCCCTTCCCGGCCCGACGTCGACGAGCCGGATGCCCGCGCCTCGGATCGCCTCGTCGTGGTGCAGCATCGCCTTCGCGACGCGCTCCGCGGTCGCCTGGGGATCCGCCGCCGGATCGCCCGCTCCGTTCGTGCTCACCCGGTCAGTGTGACTGGCCGCCACGGGCTCGGGAGTCGGGATAGGGTCACGGGCATGCGCCGCACCCACCCTCGGGAGACCCGGACCCCGTGACGTCGACCGGCCCCCTCCCGCGCGTGCTGCTCGTCTGGGACGCGCCCAACATGGACATGAGCCTCGGCTCGCTGCTGGGCGCGCGACCCACCTCCGCCTTCCGCCCGCGGTTCGACGCGGTCGGCCGCTGGCTGCTCGACCTCGCGGGTCCCGAGGCCGTCGCCGAGGCCTGCGTCTTCACCAACGTGGTGCCCGGGTCGACCGAGGTCGTGCGGCCGTGGGTCGAGGCGCTGCGCAACGTCGGGTTCGCGGTCTTCGCCAAGCCGAAGGTCACCGAGGACTCCGACATCGACGACGACATGCTCCGGCACATCGAGATGCGGGAGCAGGAGGGCCACCTCCGGCACGTCGTGGTGGCGTCCGGGGACGGCCGGGCCTTCCGCGAGCCGCTCGAGAAGCTGATCGAGCAGCACACGGACGTCACGGTGATCGGGTTCCGCGAGTACGCGAACTTCGCGCTGAACTCGGAGACGATCTCCTTCCTCGACCTCGAGGACATCGACGGGGTGTTCCGCGAGCCGCTGCCGCGGATGACCCTCGAGACCCTGCCGGAGACCGGCGCCTGGCTCCCGCCCTTCCGGTCCCTGCGCTCGCTGCTCGATCCGCGCCGGTGACCACCGGGGGCGAACGGTTCACCGCGCCCGTGGTCCTGACCTGCGGCGCGGGGTTCCCCGTGCTGCGCGACGGCGTCGTCGACGTCGGGCCGGACGGGCGGATCGCCCACGTCGGCCCGCGGGCGGGCGCCCCCGACCTCGACGGGCCGGTGCACGCGCTGTCCGGCCTGCTCATGCCCGGCATGGTCAACACCCACTGCCACACGCCGATGCTGTCGCTGCGCGGGATGGGCGGCGACCTGCCGCTGATGTCCTGGCTGCAGGACGTCATGTGGCCGGCCGAGGCGAGGTTCACCGAGGAGGA
Source organism: Pseudonocardia sp. NPDC049154 (assembly GCF_040648315.1). NCBI lineage: Bacteria > Bacillati > Actinomycetota > Actinomycetes > Pseudonocardiales > Pseudonocardiaceae > Pseudonocardia > Pseudonocardia sp. NPDC049154. The sequence goes on along the minus strand of NZ_JBEZDN010000006.1, from coordinate 116,867 downwards.
CGTCCGGATCGGGATGACCGCCGGCGCCGTGGAGCTGCTGCGGACCGGCTGCACCACCTCGGTGGAGATGTACTTCGTCGCCGACGCCGTGATCGAGGCCGTGCTCACCGCCGGCACCCGGGTGCTGCTGACCCCGGGGATCATCGCCGCGCCCGGCTGGGACCGGCTCGGCACCTGGGAGGAGATGCGCGACGACGTCTCGGCCCGGATCGACGCCGACGGCCTGCGGTCCGGCCCGCACGAGCGCGTCGAGCTCGGGTACGGGCCGCACTCGGCCTACACGCTGCCGCCCGAGGCGCTGACCACGACGGCCGAGGCGGCGCGCGAACGGGGTGCGCTGCTGCACGTGCACGTGGCCGAGTCCCGGCAGGAGGACGTCGCCCAGCGCGAGGAGTACGGCTCGGTCCCGGCCCAGCTCGCCGCCGTCGGCGCCCTCGGTGGCCGGGTGCTCGCCGCCCACTCCGTGCAGGTGTCGGCGGAGGACATCGTGCTGTACCGCCGGCACGGCGTCGCGGTGTCGCACTGCCCCGGGTCCAACGCCAAGCTCGCGGCGGGCCTCGCCCCGGTCGGCGACCTGAGGCGCGCCGGCGTCCGCATCGGACTCGGCACGGACGGGCCCGCCTCGGGCGACGACCTCGACCTCTGGCACCAGGCCCGGCTGGCCGCCCTCTTCGCGCGGGTCCGCGAGGACGACGCCGCCGCGCTCACGGCCGCCGACGTGCTGCTCATGGCCACCCGGGAGGGCGCCGAGGCGATCGACCGGGCCGACATCGGGGTGCTGGAGCCCGGCCGCTGGGCGGACCTCGTGCACGTCGACCTCGACGACCAGGCCTTCGTCGACCCCGACGACGACGCCCAGCTCCTGTCCAACCTCGTCTGGGCCGGCGGTTCCCGGCTGGTCCGGGACGTCTGGGTCGCGGGGGAGCAGGTGATCGACGACGGCGAGCCGGTCAAGGTCGACGCCGAGCGCGCCCGTGCCGACCTCCGCGCCGTCGCCGCCCGGCTCCACGCGTGAGGCTCCTATCGTCGACGCGATGTGGGTGAACTGGTGGGGCGGGCAGCAGTGCCGGCCCCGGCGCACCGACCGTCCGCTCGACGAGGCGGGGGTCGTCGCCGCCGTGCGCCGCGCCGCCGAACGCGGCCTGACCGTCCGCCCGCTCGGCTCCGGCCGCTCGGACAGCACCCTGACCCTCACCAACGACGTGCACGTCGACTGCTCGGCGCTCACCGGCGTCGCCGCGATCACCTCCGACACGGTCCGGGCCCGGGCGGGCGCCACGCTCGCCTCGGTGCAGGCCGCGCTGGCGCAACGGGGCCGGGCGCTCGCGCCCGTCGCGCACGCGCCCCTGGCGACGGTGGCCGGTGCCATCGCGACCGGCACCCACGGCGCCGGCGCGGGGATCGGCTCGCTGTCCGACCAAGTCGTCGGGATGCGGTTCGTCGACGGCACCGGCCGGGTGCGCAAGGCCGGCGAGAACGGGAACGTCGACGGGCTCGACGCACTGCGGACGGGTCTCGGAGCGCTCGGCGTCGTCACCGAGGTGGAGCTGCGGACCGTGCCGGCCACCGAGGTGGAGGCGCACGAGGAGCCGGTCGTGGCCGAGGAGGCCCTGGCCGTCGACGGGCCCCTCGACGCGCACCGGTTCGCGGCCGTGGAGCTGCACCTGCCCAGCGGCGAGGCGCTGCTGCGGTGGGCCGGCCCCGTCGTCGACCGGGAGCCCGAACCCGGGGCCGGCGGGCCGGTGGAGGCGCTCGGCCGGGTCGTCACGCGGCTGGGGCACACGGCGGCGGCGCAGTGGTCGGCGCAGCGCTCGCGGCCGGCGCCGCGGTGGGAGGGCGTGGTGACCGGGCCGCCGCACGAGCTGCTGCCCGACCCGCACCCCGTCCGGGGCGGGTTCACCGAGTGGGCGCTGCCGCGCGAGGCGCTCGCCGCCGCGGTCCGGGCGCTCGGGGCGGCGACGGCGGCGCGGGACCAGGAGATCCGGCGCCCGGTGGAGGTACGGACGGGCCCGGCCGAGACGGGCTGGCTGCACCCCGCCCACGGGCGCGCGACGGCCTGGATCACGGTGCGTGCCCACCGGGGCGACGACCACGGGCCGCTGTTCCGGCTGGTCGGCTCGGTGCTGGAAGGCATGGGCGGGCGGCCGCACTGGGGCGGGCGGCACGACTGGACCGCGGCCGACGTCGCGGTGGCCTACCCGGCGCTGCCGGACTTCCTCGCCGTGCGGGACCGGCTCGATCCCGACCGCCTCTTTGGCGGCGACCATCTCGAGGCCCTGCTCGGCCCCTGAGGCCGCATTATGGAAACATCATGCGATTCTTCGGGCGCTTTCTGCGCGTTATGGAACCATAATGCGGTTCGAGAGACCATTTCAGCGCATTATGGTTCCCTCGCGACGAGGGCCGGTGGTTCCGCGATCCGGTCACTCCCCCGGACCCCGGGCCACCGGCCCCTGGTCGACGCCGATCCGCTCCCCAGCCGACCGACGTCCGCCGCGGCCCGAAGCTGCCGCGGTCCGTTCTTCCTGAGCACCGGGGCCTTCCGGTCCCGGGTCCTTCTTCCTTCATCACCGGGACTCCCCAGCCCCGGGGTCCTGCGTCCCGGCGTCAGTACGCCAGGTGGTGGTGCCCCGACCCGGACCCGACGGCCCGCCGGTGGTGGCGACCCGTGCGCGAGGACAGCTCGCCCAGCGCCTGCGGGCCGGTGTCCGTCAGCGAGGTGTACGCCGGTGCGGCCGGCGCATAGGTCGGCACGTGCGCGGCGTAGAGCGGCGCGCGGTCGTAGCCCGCGGACACCGGGGCCGGCTCCGGCTGCCGCACGGGCGGCGCCGGCGGCGCGACGGGAACGGCCGGCGCGGTGCGGGCCGTCAGCGTGGTGTAGGCCTGCACCGGGATCGGCGCGGTCAGCGGGTCGCGGCGGAAGTCGTCGAGCGCCTCGGCCGAGCGGCGGCCGGGCCGGCGGGCCGGGGCCTGCCGGGGGGTCTGCTCGCTCTGCCGGCCGCGCCAGCCGCCGACCGTGAGGGCGTGGAAGATCGGCGTCTCCGCCGCGATCTCGGTCCGGCTCGCGTGGCGGCCCGGAAAGGGACCGGTGTCCTCGACGCCCCGCACCCGCACCGTGGCCTTCCGCCGGCCGACCGCCCCGTCGAGGGCTCGCTCCCTGTCGGTCACGCCCCGCACCTCCGTCATCTCTGTACCTCGCGTCGTCCGTGTGCCGCGCGATGCTGCCATCGGCCCTGTCCCCACAGGGCCGTTCGGCCGCACACACCACCCACAACGGGGTCACCTTCTCGGGGAAACGGGTCGGGCGCGGTCGTTACCCGCTTTCGGGCCATCTCCAGCCGTTCGGGTGGTGTGACAGCGCCACGGTGCAGCGATCGTCGCTCTTCGCATCCGGCCGAGCCACTTTCGAGACGCTCAGTGACGCCCCGTCGGGGCGTGCGAGGCCGCCGGGGCGCCCCGCGGGACCTCGGGACCTGCATCTCCGGCCCGACCTCACCCGTTCGGGACGGGCGGCTCCGCGGGCGGCCGTCCGGCCCGCCTCGGCGATCTTCACGGGAGCCGGGGCCGCGCGCCGGCCCCCGGCTCCGGCCGGCCCCGTCCCCGCTGGTACCGGCGGTGCCGACACGATCGACCCGGGTCCCCGTGGCCACCACACCTTCGGGCGTGATCGACGTCGTCCGGCGTGTCGACCGGGCGGGCGCGAACCCAAGATCACTACGGTTCTGCGTGTCACCGCAACCACCGGGTACTCCGTAACGTCACCACCTTCTCACCCAGCTGATGCAGTGCCCGCTCAGGAGAAGGTCAACTACACGGGTGTAATTCGACGCTCAGTAATCGCACTAGGCCAACGCGGTGGACGTCGCCACTCCGTGCCACCGAAACGGAGCAGTGGCCCTCTTCGGACGACGTCACGCACGATCCGGCCGCGCCGCGATCGACGAAGGGCTACCGTGCGCCCATGACCGACGATCGGGCGGCCGGGTCCGGCCCGGAGGTCGCTCCGGAGCCTCCGCCGCGCATCCCGGAACCGGTGGGCACCCCGGTCCCCCCGCCGTCGCCGGTCGTCCCCGAGCAGCGCAGCCGACGGAACGCGGCGTCCTACGTGCCCACGCCCCTGCGCGTGACCTCCGAGGTCGCGGCGCGAGCCCTGATCATCGCCGCCGCGGCGGGCCTGCTCGTCTTCCTCGTGATCCAGCTCCGGGTCGTCGTGATCCCGGTGGCCATCGCGACGCTGATCTCCGCGCTCATGGCCCCGGTCGTGCACTGGCTCGTCGCCCGCCGGGTCCCGCGCGGGCCGGCCGTGGCGATCACGATCGTCGCGGGCTTCTGCATCATCGGCGGGCTGCTGTCCTTCGTGGTCAACACGTTCATCGGCGGCTTCGCGCAGCTGCAGCAGCAGCTCACCGCGAGCCTCACGTCGATCCAGCAGTTCCTGGCGCGGCCGCCGTTCAACCTCAGCTCGGAGCAGCTGCGGAACATCCCGGCGCAGATCGGCCAGGCGATCACGGACAACCAGGCCAACCTCACGTCCGGCGCCCTCACGACCGCCGCGACGATCACCGAGGTCGGCGCCGGGCTCGCGCTCACGATCTTCACGCTGATCTTCTTCCTGTACGACGGCCGGCGGATCTGGACGTTCCTGCTCAAGGCCGCGCCGCGGGCCCGGCGGGAGAAGGTCGACATCGCCGGGAGGCGGGCCTTCGCGACGCTCGTCGGCTACACCCGCGCCACGGTGCTCGTCGCCTTCGTCGACGCGATCGGTATCGGCATCGGGCTCTGGGCCGTCGGCGTGCCGCTGGTGGTCCCGCTGGCGGCGCTGGTCTTCCTCGGCGCGTTCGTGCCGACCGTCGGTGCGGTGGTGAGCGGCGCGGTGGCGGTGCTCATCGCGCTGGTGGCCAACGGGCCGATCCCGGCCCTGATCATCCTGGCCGTCGTCATCGCCGTGCAGCAGCTGGAGGGGCACGTGCTCCAGCCGCTGCTGCTGGGGCGGGCCGTGCGGCTGCACCCGCTCGCGGTGGTCCTGGCGGTGGCCGGCGGCGTCGTCATCGCGGGGATCCCGGGCGCCCTGCTGGCCGTCCCGCTGCTCGCCGTGCTCAGCGCCGCGATCCGCTCCTTCGTGCGCGACGACGAGCCCCCGGCCCGCACGATCAACGCCGTCGACCCCCACGAGGCGAACGCCGAGACCGCGCACCGCATCCGGGTGCCGTCGTGGTGGAGCCGCGTGCAGAGCCGACTGCACCGATCGGGCTGAAGGCCGGACCGGGCGCGGCCTGAGGTGCCGATCCGGCCCGGCGGCGGGAGGATCGGTCGGGTGCGATACCTGATCACCGGTGCGACCGGGTACATCGGCGGACGGCTGGCCCCCCGGCTGATCGAGGAGGGCGGCGCCGGCTCCGCGGTGCGCTGCCTGGTCCGCGACCCCGCCAAGCTGCGCGACGTGCCGTGGGCCCGGCACGCGGAGATCGTGCGCGGCGACCTGCTCGACCCGGAGAGCGTGCGGGCGGCGTGCGAGGGCGTCGACGTCGTCTACTTCCTCGTGCACTCCCTGGCCGACCGGGACTTCTCCTCGATCGACCGGAGGGCGGCGCTCATCCTCGGGGAGGCGGCGCGTGCCGCCGGGGTGCGCCGGATCGTCTACCTGGGCGGGCTGCACCCGGACGGACCGCTGTCCGAGCACCTCACCTCGCGCGCCGAGGTCGGCGAGGTCCTGCTGCGCAGCGGGGTGCCGACGGCGGCCCTGCAGGCCGCGGTGATCCTCGGGTCGGGGTCGGCGAGCTTCGAGATGCTGCGCTACCTCACCGAGCGGCTGCCCGTGATGCTCACGCCGAAGTGGGTGCGCAACCGGATCCAGCCGATCGCGGTGCGCGACGTGCTGCGCTACCTCGTCGGCGCCGCCCACCTGCCGCCCGACGTCAACCGGACCTTCGACATCGGCGGCCCGGACGTGCTCACCTACCTGGACATGATGCAGCGCTACGCGGCGGTGGCCGGCCTGCGGCGGCGCCGGGTGATCGGCGTCCCGGTGCTCACGCCGGGTCTGTCGGCGCACTGGGTCAACGTCGTCACGCCGGTGCCGAAGGGCATCGCGGCGCCCCTGATCGAGTCGCTGGTGCACGAGGTGGTGTGCCGCGAGCAGGACATCCTGCAGTACGTGCCGGACCCGCCCGAGGGCCGCATCGGCTACGACCGGGCCGTCGAGCTGGCCCTGGCGAGGATCCGGTCCGGCGAGGTCGAGACCCACTGGTCGGGCGCCGCCGTCGAGGGCGCGCCGTCGGACCCGCTACCGAGCGACCCGGCCTGGTCCGGCGGCAGCGTGTACACCGACGACCGCGAACGGCCCTGCTCCGCGCCGCCCGAGGAGCTGTGGCGGGTCGTGACCGGGATCGGCGGCGAGCGCGGCTGGTACTCGTTCCCGCTGGCCTGGTCGGTGCGCGGGTGGATGGACCGGCTCGTCGGCGGGGTGGGGCTGAGCCGCGGCCGGCGCGACCCCGACCGGCTCCACACCGGCGACGCGCTGGACTGGTGGCGCGTCGAGGAGCTCGAGGAGGGCACGCTGCTCCGGCTGCGGGCCGAGATGAAGGTGCCCGGCCTGGCCTGGCTGGAGATGGGCGTCGGGCCCGACCCCGGCGGCTCCCGCTACGCCCAGCGCGCCGTCTTCGTGCCGCACGGGCTCGCCGGCCACCTCTACTGGTGGTCGGTCGCGCCCTTCCACGGCATCGTGTTCGGCGGCATGGTCCGCAACATCACCCGCACCGCCGAACGCGCGGCCCCGGCGGTCACCGGGGCCGAGCGGAGGGCGTCGTAGTTCAGAGCTCGGTGAGGCCCGCGTCGAGGCGGTCGATCTCGGCGAGGTCGAGCTCCAGCTCCGCGGCGCGGCAGTTGTCCTCGAGGTGGGCGAGGTCCGCAGTGCCCGGGATCGGGAGCATGACCGACGAGCGCTGCAGCAGCCAGGCGAGCGCGACCTGCGGCGCCGTCACGCCGTGCGCCCAGGCGATCTCGGCGACGGCGCCGCCGAGCTCGGCGAGGGCGCCGGCCGCGACCGGGTGCCACGGCATGAAGCCGATGCCGTTCTCGGTGCAGTAGCGCAGGACGTCGTCGCTCGCGCGGTCGACGAGGTTGTAGCGGTTCTGCACCGTCGCGACCTCGACGATCCCGCGGGCCTGCTCGATCGTCTCGACGGAGACCTCGGACAGCCCGACCTCGGCGATCTTGCCCTCGGCCGCGAGCTCGGCGAGCACGCCGAACTGGTCCGCGGCCGGGACAGTCGGGTCCACGCGGTGCAGCTGGAACAGGTCGATCCGCTCCACGTCGAGCCGGCGCAGGCTCAGCTCGCACTGCTGGCGCAGGTACTCCGGCCGCCCGCACGGCGTCCACTGCCCCGGCCCCGGCCGCAGCTGGCCCGCCTTGGTGGCGATCGTCAGCCCCTCGTACGGGTGCAGGGCCTCGCGGATCAGCTCCTCGGAGGTCTCCGGGCCGTAGGAGTCGGCGGTGTCGATCAGGTTCACACCGAGGTCGACGGCGCGGCGCAGCACGTCGATCGCGGCCTTGGGATCGGCGGGCGGGCCCCACACCCCGGGCCCGGTGATCCGCATCGCCCCGAACCCCAGGCGGTGGACCACGGGCCCCTCGCCGATCCGGAACGTGCCGGCGGCAGCCGCGGGGCCGGCGCCCTCGGCGGCCTCGTTCTGCGAGATGACGCTGGTCATGGCACGAGGGTGGCACCGTCGGTGTCCGCGCCGCCCCCGATCGTGACCAGCACCGCAGGGGTCACGGCGGTCACGTGCGTCCGGTTGCCGCCCCTGCCCGCGCCCGTTAACTTCGCGCCGTGGCCACGATCTCGCCGCTGGCCGACGCCGTCGACGCCCTGGTGCACGACGGCGCGGAGATCGCCCTCGAAGGGCTCGGCGCGTCGGTCCCCGCGGCCGCCGCCCACGCGATCCTGCGGCGGAGGCCGCGCGACCTCACCCTCGTCGGCACCGCGCCCGGCCCGGCCGGGGATCAGCTCGTCGGCGCGGGATGCGTCCGGAAGCTCGTGTTCTCCCGGCTCGACCCGGGCCTCCACCGGATCCGGGACGCGCTGGTCACCGGCTGGCCGGCGCCGCTGGAGATCGAGGAGCACACGCAGTCGGGGATGGCTGCGCGGTACCTCGCGGGCGCCTCCGGCCTGCCCTTCGCGACCGTCCGGGACGGCTACACCGGCACCGACCTCGCGGCCGTCACGCACCTCGCGACGGTGCGCTGCCCGTTCACCGGCGCCGAGCTCACCGCGCTGCCGGCCCTGCGCCCCGATCTCGCCGTGGTGCATGCCCAGCGCGCCGACCGGGCCGGCAACGTGCAGCTCCGCGGGGTGCCCGGGCTGCGCAAGGAGGCCGTGCTGGCCGCCCGCCACGCCCTCGTCACGGTCGAGGAGGTCGTCGACGAGCTCGAGCCCGAGCACGGCGCGGTCGTCCTCCCCGCGTTCGCGGTCACCCGGATCGCGGTGGTGCCCGCCGTCGCGCCGGACGGCGATCCGCGCGCCGACCCCTGCGACGACACCGTGGGGCGCTCCTGGGCGGGCGTCTCCGGCGAGCGGGCGCGCTTCACGAGCTGGCTGGAGGAGATCCGCGCGTGAGCGACCAGATGCTCGTCACGGCGGCGCGGCTGCTCGTCGACGGCGAGGTGTGCGTGGCCGGCTGCGGGGCGGCCCGGCGTGCCGCCCGCCTCGCCCGTGCCGTGCACGCGCCCCGGCTGACCGTGCTCGGCGACGACGGCACCGTCGACGGCCTTCCCGCCGCGACCGCCGGGATCGCCGACACGACCTGCTGGCTGCAGGGCGGGCGGGTCGACGTCGGCCTGCTCGTCGCCGACCAGGTCGACGCCTTCGGCAACGTCAACACCACCGTCCTGGGCGAGTACGACGAGCCGACGACGCGGCTCGCCGGTGCCGGTGCGGCCGCGGAGATCGCGGCCGGCGCGGGGCGGGTCGTCGTGCTGCTGCCGCACCGGCTCACCGCCTTCGTGGAGCGCGTGGACTTCGTGACGGCGCCCGGTGCGCTGGCCGGTCCGCTCGACCGCGCCCAGCTGGGGCTGCGCGGGGTGGGCACGGTCGCCGTCGTCACCGACCTGGGGATCCTGCGGCCCGACCCGGCCACGGCCGAGCTCGTGCTCACCCAGGTCCACCCGGGCGTCTCCGTCGACCGGGTGCGCGCCGAGACCGGCTGGCCGCTCGAGGTCGCCGACGAGGTGGGTGTCACGGAACCGGCCACCGCGGAGGAGCTCGCCGCGCTGCGGGCCGGATGACAGGATCGGCCCATGACCGACCTGCTCCACACCCGGACGGACGGGCCCGAGGACGGGCCCGTGCTCGTGATGCTCGGCTCGCTCGGCAGCACCCTCGAGATGTGGGAGCCGAACATCCCGGCCCTCGCCGGGCACTTCCGGGTCATCCGCATGGACCACCTCGGACACGGCGGTTCGCCCAACCCCCCGGGCCCCTACACGATGCGGACCCTGGCCGAGGCCGTCCTCGCCACGCTCGACTCGCTCGGCGTGGACCGCGTGCACTGGTGCGGGCTCTCGCTCGGCGGCATGGTCGGGATGTACCTCGGCTCCGAGCACCCGGACCGCATCGCCCGGCTCGTGCTGTGCTGCACCTCCTCGAACTTCCCGGACCCCTCGATCTGGCGCCAGCGCATCGAGGCCGTGGAAGCCGGGGGCACGGCGGGCATCGCGCCGGGCGTCGTCGAGAGGTGGTTCACGCCGGAGTGGGCGGAGAAGCACCCCGACGTCGTCGAGCGGGCGGTCGGGTGGGTCTCCGACACCCCCGACGACGGCTACATCGCCTGCTGCGAGGCCATCGAGGTGTGGGACCACCGCGACCGGCTGGGCGCCGTGACCGCGCCGACGCTCGTGATCGCGGGCGACGAGGACAAGCCGACGCCCGTCGAGCCGCACGCCCGGACCATCGCCGCGGGCATCCCGGGGGCGCACCTGGAGGTGCTGCACGGCGGGCACCTCGCGACGCTGGAGAGCGCGGAGGAGACCAACCACCTCCTCCTCGGGCACCTGACCTAAGGGGTGTCCGGCCGCGCCCGCTGGGGCGTGGTGAGGGCCAGCCCGAGCGCGGCCATGGCCATGAGGATCCCGGCCACGACGATGGGGACCGCGGCCGCCGCCCCGCCGAGCACCAGCAGCAGCAGGCCGCCGCCGAGCAGGATCATGGGGACGAAGCCCGCGGCGTGCACCGAGCGGCGGTCCGCGGGGCGGGCGGTGCGGATCTGCGGGGGCCGGTGCCGGCGCACCTTCCGCCCGAGCGCGCTGCACCGCGCCACGAACAGCGGATCGCCTGACATGAGGCCCTGCTCGATCAGGGCGAACTGGCTTCGCTCGCGGTCGCTGAGCATCGTTCGGGGTACCCCCGGGTTCGCGAAGGCCTGGCTGGGGAACGGCGTCCCGCTCGCCGTTGATCCGGGTGCACCACCACCAGTGTAGGTGACCGAATCGTGACCTTGGACAGGGTTGTGACGGGACCAGGGATGTGATCGCCGCCGCGCCCGGTGAGGGGACCCTTCCCCTTTACATGCGCGATCACGTATGGGTAGCGTGCGGGCCATGGGAACGGGTCACGGACACGGGCACGGCCACGGCGCGGGGAGCGACCGCCGTCGGCTGGTCGCCGCCCTGCTCGTGACCCTGGCCTGCGCCGTCCTCGGCGGCGTCGGCGCCCTGTTCACCGGCTCGCTCGCGCTGCTCGCCGACCTGGGCCACCTGCTCACGGACGCCGGTGCGCTGGCCGCCGCCGTCGTCGCGTCGGTGCTCGCGGCCAAGCCGGCCTGCCACCACCGGACCTTCGGCCTCGGCCGGGTCGAGGTGCTCGTGGCCGGGCTGAACGCCGTGGCGCTGGTCGCGGTGGTGGTGTGGGTCGCAGTGGAGGGCGTGGCCCGGCTGTTCCGGCCTGCGGAGATCCCGGGGCTGCCGCTGCTCGTCATCGGTGCGGTGGGGCTCGCCGGCAACGTCGTGTCGCTGGTGATCCTCGCCGGCGGGGACCGCGGCAACATGAACCTGCGCGGGGCGATGCTCCACGTCCTGGGGGACGCGCTCGGCTCCGTCGGCGTGATGGTCGCGGCGATCGTGCTCGTCACCACCGGCTGGCCCTACGCCGACACGCTGGCCTCGCTGCTCATCGCCGCGCTGATCCTGCCCCGGGCGATCGGCCTGCTGCGCGAGGTCTGGCACGTGCTGCTGGAGGGCGCGCCGGCGGGGATCGACGTCGCCGAGGTCCGCACCGCGCTGCTCGCCGTGCCCGGCGTGGCCGACGTGCACGACCTGCACGTGTGGGCCATCAACGACCGCACGCCCTCCATGTCGGCGCACCTGGTGGTCACCGGGGAGGCCGAGGACGCGACGGGCTGCGGGGCGACCGTGCTCGACCGCGCCGGCGCGGCCCTGCGGGAGCGCTTCGGCCTCACCCACAGCACCCTGCAGCTGGAGCGGCACGCCCACGTGGGCCACGAGCACACCTGCCACTGACCGCGCCCCGGTGGGCGCCGGGGATCAGCCGTGCGCGAGGTCAGCGAAGCGGCTGTAGTGCAGCTGATGGGCCACCGTGATGGTGTTGGTGGGGCCGTTACGGTGCTTGGCCAGGATCAGGTCGGCCTCGCCCGCGCGCGGGTCGTCCCGCTCGAACGCGTCCGGCCGGTGCAGCAGGATGACCATGTCCGCGTCCTGCTCGATCGAGCCGGACTCACGCAGGTCCGAGATCATCGGCCGCTTGTCCGTGCGCTGCTCGGGACCACGGTTGAGCTGCGAGATCGCCACCACCGGCACCTCGAGCTCCTTGGCCAGCAGCTTGATCTGCCGGGAGAACTCCGACACCTCCTGCTGCCGGGACTCGACCTTGCGGCCCGAGGTCATCAGCTGCAGGTAGTCCAGGATGATCAGCTTCAGGTCGTTGCGCTGCTTGAGCCGGCGCGCCTTGGCCCGGATCTCCATCAGCGTGAGGTTCGGCGAGTCGTCGATGAACAGCGGCGCCTCGGAGATCTCGCTCATCCGCCGCGCCATCCGGGTCCAGTCGTCGTCACTCATCCGGCCCGCACGCATGTCCGCCAGCCGGATCCGCGCCTCCGCCGAGAGCAGACGCATCACGATCTCGGTCTTGCTCATCTCCAGCGAGAACACCGCGCTGGTCATCTGGTGCTTGATCGAGCACGAGCGCGCGAAGTCCAGCCCCAGGGTGGACTTGCCCAGACCCGGGCGGGCCGCGACGACGACCATCTGCCCCGGGTGCAGCCCGTTGGTGCACGCGTCGAGGTCGGAGAACCCGGTGGGCACGCCCAGCGAGACACCACCGCGGGAGGCGATGGCGTCGATCTCGTCCATGGTCGGCTGCAACAGCTCCTCGAGCGGGACGTAGTCCTCGCTCGTGGACCGCTCGGTGACCTCGTAGATCGCCGCCTGCGCCCGGTCGACGACCTCCTCCACCTCCGCGCCCTCGGCCCCGTGATACCCGAGCTGCACGATCCGGGTGCCCGCCTCGACCAGCCGGCGCAGCGTGGCCTTCTCCGCGACGATCTCGGCGTAGTACGCCGCGTTCGCCGCCGTGGGCACCGTGGCGATCAGCGTGTGCAGGTACGGCGCGCCGCCGAGCCGGATCAGCTCCCCGCGGCGCTGCAGCTCCGCCGACACCGTGACCGCGTCCGCCGGCTCGCCCCGGCCGTAGAGGTCGAGGATGCAGTCGTAGACCGTCTGGTGCGCCGGCCGGTAGAAGTCGTCCGGCCGCAGCACCTCCACCACGTCCGCGATCGCGTCCTTGCTCAGCAGCATCCCGCCCAGCACGGACTGCTCGGCCGTGAGGTCCTGCGGCGGCTGACGGTCGAACGGGTTCGGGACGGCGCCGCCGGCGGAGTCCCCGCCCTGCCGGCCCTCGCCCTCGCGGACGGCTCGCGGCCGATTGGGACGGTCATCCGTCACCGCCATGCCCGACGTCACCCCCTGTCACCACCCGGCCTCATGGTATCGAACATGAGTTCGATCCGCAGCCGTTTCTCCCGGCCGCGTGGCGAGCATCCCGCCCCGACCCGGGCCCGTCCGGGGTCACGCCCTCGGGTGGCGTGCGACGAACGGTCAGCGGGGCGGCCGGCGATCGTCCACGCGGCCCGGGCACGTGACGCTAGGCCAGTCCGCGCCAGGGCCCAAACCGGCGTGTGGACAACCCTGGGGAGGGCGTGGGGACGGATCGGGGACAGAGCAGGCCGCCCTCCCCACCGAGCTGTGGACACCGTGGGGACAACCCCTGATCAGGGCGCCTTTCCGCAGATCAGACCCGTTGTGGCCGGTGTGGACAACTTTCTTTTCGAGCGGCCCGGCGCGTCCCGTGACGGGCGTGTCGGACCCCTCCGTCACCCGTCCACCCGGCGCATCCGAAAGGTCACCGAGCGACGCGGACGCAACCTCTGCGTGTCGTTCCCACGCGCCGGACGGTCGGTGTGCCTCCGCTCGCCGCGAGCACTCCCGGGACGCCCCGCCGCGATCGACACCGAGCGCGATCCGTGGCCCGAGAACGCCGCGAGGGCGGGACCCGGTCGATGCGACCGCGATCCCGCCCTCGTGACGGAACGTGACGGACCGGAGTCCGCCGATGCCGGACGTCAGGCGGCGACGACCGCCACCTGCAGGTCGGCCGTGACCTCCGGGTGCAGGCGCACCTTCACCGGGTGGGTGCCGACCGACTTGATCTGCTCGCCGATCTCGACGGCGTGCCGGTCGAGGGCCGGGCCGCCGGCGGCGCGCACGGCGTCGACGATCTGTGCCGGGGTGACCGAGCCGAACAGCCGGCCGGAGTCGCCCGCGGCCTTGGCCTTGACGGTGACCGACAGCTCCTTGAGCGAGCCGGCGACCTCCTGGGCGTGGCCCAGGTCGCGGATCTGTCGGGCCTTCTGGGCACGGCGGATCTGCTCGACCTGCTTCTCGGCGCCCCGGGTCGCGACGATCGCGAACTGGCGCGGGAGCAGGTAGTTGCGGCCGTAGCCGTCCTTGACCTCGACGATGTCGCCGGGCGCGCCCAGGTTCGGCACGTCGGCCGTGAGGATGAGCTTCACGGTGCTACTCCTTCCTCAGGTCAGCGAGCGGTCGAGGTGTACGGCAGGAGGGCGACCTCGCGGCTGTTCTTCACCGCGACGGCGACGTCCCGCTGGTGCTGCCGGCAGTTGCCGGTCACGCGGCGGGCCCGGATCTTGCCGCGGTCGGAGATGAACTTCCGCAGCAGGCCGGTGTCCTTGTAGTCGATTTCCTGGGCCTTGTCCTTGCAGAACGCGCAGACCTTCTTCTTCGGCTTGCGCAGGACGGGCTTGGGCATTGCTGGTGCTCCTGGATGTACTGGTCCCCGCGCTCAGGCGGGGGGGTGTGGATCGAGGTCAGAAGGGGGGCTCGTCGTCCGCGGCGGGGCCGCTGCCGGCCGGCGGGGCGGAACCCCACGGGTCGTCGTAGCCGCCGCCACCACCCTGGCCGCCGCCACCACCGAAACCGCCGCCGCCACCACCGCCGCCACCGAAGCCGCCGCTGCCACCGCCGCGGCTGACCTTGTTGACCTTGGCCGTGGCGTACCGCAGCGAGGGGCCGACCTCGTCGACCTCCATCTCGATGACGGTGCGCTTCTCACCCTCGCGGGTCTCGAACGACCGCTGCCGCAGCCGGCCCTGCACGATGACGCGCGCACCGCGGGTGAGCGTCTCCGCGACGTTCTCCGCGGCCTGGCGCCAGATGTTGCAGCGCAGGAACAGCGCCTCGCCGTCCTTCCACTCGCCGGACTGGCGGTCGAAGGTGCGCGGCGTGGACGCCACCGTGAAGTTGGCGACGGCCGCCCCGGAGGGGGTGAACCGCAGCTCCGGGTCGGCGGTGAGGTTGCCGACCACGGTGATCACAGTCTCGCCGGCCATGGGGGCCTCCTCAGCTCGCGGCGGGGGCGGGCGTGCGCGCGGGGGCGGCCTTCGCGGCCTGCTTGGGCTCCTTGCGCAACACCTTGGTGCGCAGGACGGACTCGTTCAGACCCAGCTGGCGGTCGAGCTCGGCCACGGTGGCCGGCTCCGCCTGCACCTCGAGCACCGCGTAGATGCCCTCGGCGTTCTTGGCGATCTCGTAGGCGAGGCGACGCTTGCCCCAGACCTCGACCTTCTCCACCGAACCGCCGTCGGAGCGGACGACGTTCAGGAAGGTCTCCAGCGACGGCTGCACCGTGCGCTCGTCCAGGCTCGGGTCGAGAATGACCATGAGCTCGTAGTGACGCATGAGAACCACTCACCTCCTGTGGACTGGAACGGCCGCGGCGCTTCCGCGGCAGGAGGTTCTCACCCCGCACCGACAGAATCGGGCCGGCCGCGGGACACGGGGCCCGCGGTCGGCTCGTCGCGGCGGCCCGGGTGGCCACCGGTCGGAGCGGTTGCACACGAGGTTACCAGCGCGTTTTCGCCGCTCCGGCCCCGCCCCCGCGATCCTTCCCGGGTGTGAACATCCCCGGTGTGGTCCGCCGCGGTGGGCGCGGCCGGGTGCCGGGGTGCGCGGGCCTCCGGTGGGTCGACCCGCCCGCGGCGGGAGTGCGGGAGTGTCGGTGGGGGTCACTACCCTCGTCGGCATGCTCATCGGTGCCCACGTCCGCGACGACGACCCCCTCGCCGCGGCGGCCGAGCGGGGGGCGGAGATCGTGCAGTTCTTCCTCGCCGACCCGCAGGGGTGGAAGAAGCCGCAGCCGCACCCGCACGCCGAGGCGCTCGCGGCCGCCGAGGTGGCCACGGTGGTCCACTCGCCGTACGTCGTGAACGTGGCCTCGCCGAACAACCGCATCCGCATCCCCTCCCGGAAGCTGGTGGTCCAGCACGCCGAGGGCGCGAAGGCGGTCGGCGCGATCGGGCTGGTGGTGCACGGCGGGCACGTCACGAAGGACGAGGACCCGGCCGTCGGCGTCGACAACTGGCGCAAGTTCGTGGAGCGCCAGCAGGACGAGGGCGGCTTCGCGGTGCCGGTGTTCATCGAGAACACCGCGGGCGGCGACAACGCGATGGCCCGCAAGTTCGACGCGCTGGCCCGGCTGTGGGACGCGGTGGGCGAGTTCGGCGTCGGCTTCTGCCTCGACACCTGCCACGCCTTCGCCGCCGGTGAGGACCTGGTCGACGTCGTGGACCGGGCGAAGGCCATCACCGGCCGGATCGACCTGGTGCACCTGAACAACTCGCGGGACGAGTTCGACTCCGCCCGCGACCGGCACGCCAACGTCGACTCCGGGACCATCGAGCCCGCGGTCCTGGCCGCGGTGTGCGCCGCGGCGGGCGCCCCGGTCGTCGTGGAGACCCCCGCCGAGGGTCAGTCGGCGGACATCGCGTTCCTGCGCGAGAAGCTCGGACGGTGAGCGAGAGCGCGGCCGCGGGCTCCCCGGCCGCGCGGCCCGCCGGCCCCGCCGCGCACGAGACCGTGGCGCCACCCGCCGATCCCGCCCCGCCCGACGGCCCCACCGCACGCCCCCTCGGCACCGCGGGCCTGGTCCTGCTGGTCCTGCTCACCGGCCTGACCCTGCTGCTGGGCTATGCGAACAAGGCCCGCTGCACCGGGCCGGAGTTCGACGCGGCGGGCCGCTCGACGCCCGACCACACCGTCCGGCAGTACCGGGACGTCTGCTACTCGGACATCCAGAAGCTGTGGCTGGGCCGGGACGTCGACCAGCACGTCTTCCCCTACGTCCACGGCTCGATCACGCCGGACGGGCAGCTGCAGGGCGGCACCGTCGAGTACCCCGTGCTCACCGGCGTGCTGATGTGGCTGGGCGCGCTCGGCGCCTCGACCGACGCCGGCTTCCTGCTCGCCTCCGCGCTGATCCTCGCCCCGTTCGGCCTGGTCACCGGCTGGATGCTGGGCCGGCTCGCGCGCTGGCGGGCGCTGCTCTGGGCGCTCGGCCCACCGCTGGTGCTCTACGCCTTCCACAACTGGGACCTGCCGGCCGTCGCGTGTGCGGTCGGCGCGGTGTTCGTGATGCACGGGCTGCGCCGGGAGGTGCCGCTGGGCACGCGGGCGACCGTGGCCGCGGTGCTGCTCGGCCTCGGCTTCGCGGTGAAGCTCTACCCCGGGGCCTTCCTGCTGCCGCTGGCGCTGTACGTCCTGACCCGGGGCCGCCCGCCCGGCGCCGGCCTCGACGTCCCCGGTGCGGTCCGCGTGTGCCTGGCGGGCGCGCTCACGGCGGCCGCCGCGAACCTCCCGTTCGCCGTGCTCGGCTTCCCCGGCTGGGCCGCGTCGTTCACCTTCCAGCAGCAGCGCCCGATCGACGTCAGCACGAACTCGATCTGGTTCTGGGGCGTCCGGCCGCTGATGGCGGACCTGGGCCTGGGCGAGTCGTTCGCCCCGGCGTCCGACGTGCTGTCGCCGGCCCTGGTCCTGCTGTCCTTCGTGGTCGCCGCCGGGGTCGGCCTGCTGCGGTGGCGGCGGGGCGCGGTCTACCCGTGGATCGGGGTCAGCGGCGCGATGCTCTGCGGCTTCCTGCTGCTGCACAAGGTGCACTCGCCGCAGTACACGCTCTGGCTGCTGCCGTTCCTGGTGCTGCTGCGGGTCCGCTGGGGCTGGATCGCGGCGTACCTCGCGGCCGACGCGCTGATCGGCGTCGGCATCTTCCGCTGGTTCTACCTCCTCGACGTCCGGGCCGACGCCGGGATCGGCGCGGGCTTCGCGGCCCAGTCCGTGGTGCTCGGGGTGTGGGGCAAGGCGGCCCTCCTCGCGATCCTGTTCGTGCTGTTCCTTCGCGTGCCCGGCACGGTCGACGCCCGGGAGGCCGACGGCCTCACCGCCAGGCGAACACCGGCTGCTCCAGGTGGTCCACCCGCGTCGGACGACCGTGCAGCAGCAGCTCCCGGACCTGGTACAGCACCGCCCCCGTCGGCGCGTGCACGAACCGGTCGAACAGCGGCACCTGGATGACCGGCGCCTCGGACTCCGGGATGGTGAGGAAGCGCGGCTCCACGTCGATGTCGGCCAGCGGGATCCGGTGGAGCTCCCCGACCTCGTCGGGGTTCGGGGTGAGCTCGCCGACCTCGCCGCCCCAGAGCACGACCGGCGTGATCACGTATCCGGAGCGGGTGGGGTAGTCGTCGAGCAGCCCGAGCACGGCGTCCTCGCCCAGCCCGAGGCCGATCTCCTCGAGCAGCTCGCGGCGGCCGGTCTCGGTGATGGTCTCGCCCGGGTCGGAGCGCCCGCCGGGCAGCGCCCACTGCCCGGCGTGCCGGCGCAGGGTGGCGGCCCGCCGGGTGAGCAGGAAGGCGAGCCCGTCGGCGAGGCCCGCGCCCCCGGTGGTGACCAGCGTGATCGTGACGGCGGAGCGCTTCAGGTCCGGCCGATCGACGGCCCGCCGCTCGAACCCCGCCAGCCGCTGCTCGACCGCCGCGCGCAGCTCCGCGACGCGACCACTACCCGGTGCCATGCTCCGGACTCTGCCTGACCGGCACGCGGTGCGCGGGCCCCTGTGACCGCCGTCGCACCGGCCAGTCGGGGTCGCGGTCCGGGTCGCGGGCGCGCACCGGGTCCCGCGAGGGCCGCAGGATCGAGCGCACCACGAGCACGCACAGCAGCACCACGACGGCGTCGCGCAGCAGGACCGCGCCCAGGAACCAGTCCGGGGGCAGGCCCTTGTTGTCCGTGCCGACGTAGAAGAACATCCGCGGCACCCAGACCAGCGCGTCGACGGCCATCCACGCGAGCAGCAGCCGCCAGCGCGGCAGCGCGAGCACGGCCAGCGGCACCAGCCAGAGCGAGTACTGCGGGCTCCACACCTTGTTGACCAGCAGGAACGCCGCGACGATCAGGAACGCCAGGGATGCCAGCCGCGGCGGTCGGGGGGCCTTGGCGGCGAGCACGACCAGCCCGGCGCAGGCGATCACGAGCAGGGCGGCCGTGACGGCGTTGAGCGTGTTCGGCGCCTGGTCGGCGCGCAGCGGGCCGTCGAACCCGCTCCAGCCCGTGAAGTACGAGAGCGCGTAGTAGAGCGAGTCGGGGTCGGCGGGGCGCGTCCGGTTGAGCCGGAAGAACTCCCACCAGCCCGTGGGCCAGGCCAGCGCGACCGGCAGGTTCACGGCCAGCCAGGTCACGACGGCGGCGCCGATCGTCCGCCACGCGGTGCCGAGCTCGCGGCGCCGGGCGGCGACGAGCAGCACCGGCAGCAGCAGGAGCAGCGGGTAGAGCTTGGCCGCACCGCCGAGCCCGAGCAGCACCCCGCCGAGGAGCGGCCGGCGCCGGGCGATCGCCAGGAGCCCGGCGCAGGCCAGCGCGACGGCCAGGGCGTCGAAGTTGGTGAAGGCGTGCACGGCGACGAGGGGGGAGATCGCGACCAGCGCGCCGTCCCACGGCCGGGCGGGCCGCAGCCGCACCACGGACCACACCGCGACGATCCAGGCGAGGGCCAGGCCGAACGCGACGAGGTCGAAGTACACGACGACCGGGAGCGCCGTCGGCAGCGGGAGCACCGCGGCCGCGGCCTGCCACCCGTCCGTCAGCCGTGCCGACGCCCACTGGTAGAAGCCGGTGAGCACCGGATACTCCATGTACCGCGTCTGCGGGGCGCCGCCGGCGGAGGTGTCGGTCCAGGCGTCCCGGTACGGCACGGCCGACGGGTCGTCGAGCCGCTCGATGGCGTAGAGCGGCACCGTGTCCGAGTAGCACATGGCGACGTACTGCCGGTTGTTCTGCCAGTCGAGGGCCAGCTGCCCGTCGTCCGTGCGGTACTGCTGCAGGCACGGCGACTTGCCGAGCCAGCCCAGGGCGAGCGTGATCACCGCGAGCAGCAGCACCACCCGCAGCGGGGTCCAGAAGGCGGCGCGGCCCACGAGGGCGTGCCGGCCGAGCGGGCCGCCGATCACCCGGCTCGCGGCGGCGACCAGCGGCTCGGTCCACGTCGGGACCACCCGTGCGGGCGCGCGCGGCGGCTCGGGCCGGCGCGTCGGCCGCCGGGCCGCGGCGGACCGGGTGTCCTCGGGGGCGACCGGCCGCGGCGTCACCTAGCCGTCGCCGCCGTCGCCGCGGTCGCCGCCGTCCCCGCTGTCCCCGGAGTCGCCGCCGTTCCCGTTGCCGTTGCCGTTGTTGCCGCGGCCGGAGTTGCCGTTGCCGTTGTTACCGCTGTCGCCGTTGTCCCCGCTGTCGCGGCCGCTCCGCTGCCGGCCGTCCTCGCCGTCGTCGTTCGAGTCGGCGGACCGCGTGGGCGCGGGGGACTGGCCGGCGTAGTCGGAGACCGGGGCCTGCCCGATCGGCGTGAACTTCGACCACGGCTCGACGTCCGTCCCGCGCAGCGCGTCGGACATGTACTGCTGCCAGATCGAGCCGGGCAGCATGCGCCCGTAGACCGGACGGCCGGCCGAGTTCTTGATCGGCGAGTTGTCGTCCGTGCCGACCCACACCGCGGTGGCGATCTGCGGGGTGTAGCCGACGGTCCAGGCGTCGTTGTTCTGGCCCTCGATGCTGCTCTGCACGGTGCCGGTCTTGGCGGCCACCGGGCGGCCGTCCCGCAGCCCGATCCGCGACGAGCTCGCCACGTCCGTCATCGACTCGGTGACGTTGCGCGCGACCTGCTGGCTGAACGCCTGGGTCCCGGCCGAGGAACCGGCGCCGTGGTCGTAGATGACCCGGCCGTCGCTGGTGGTCACCTTCGCGACGAGGTACGGCTGCCGGGCGACACCGTCGGCCGCGAACGTGGCGAAGGCCGCCGCCATGTTCTCGGTGGTGACGTTCTTGTCGCCGAGCGAGATGCCGCCGGTCGGGTTGGCCAGCGGCGCGGCCGGGATGCCCGCCTTGATCGCAGCGTCGGCCACCTTCTGCGGGCCGATGTCGAGCGCCATCTTGTAGAAGACGGTGTTGATCGACTGCGTCATCGCCGTCTTGACCGAGCACCGGGCGCAGCTCACGCCCTCGGAGTTGGACACCTTCTGGCCGGCGAGAGTCTGCGGCGAGGAGCCGTCGTACTGCGTGCCCAGGCCGATCGGCTCCGGCTGTTGCAGGGCCGCGGCCAGCACGAACGGCTTGAACGACGAGCCGGGCTGCTTGGACGCCTGCGCGTAGTCGAGGCCCACGCCGTCGTTGCCGCCGAAGTAGGCGAGCACGGCGCCGGTCTTCGGGTCGACCGACACCAGCGCCGTGCGCAGGTTGTCCGGCTGACCCTTCAGCACCTGGTTGGCCGCGTCGACGGCGTCCTTCTGCTTGTCCGGGTCGATCGTGGTCTGCACGGTCAGGCCCTCGGTGTTGATCTCCGCCTCGGAGATCCCGTTCTGCTCCAGCTCGGCGCGGACCTGGTTGTAGATGTGACCGTTGGCGTCGCCGGGGATGCCGCCCTCGGCCGACGACGGCGGCACCCACCTCGGGTACTGCTGCTGCGCCCGCTCCGCCGGGGTCATCCAGCCCATCTGGACCTCGCCGTCGAGCACGAAGTTCCAGCGCTCGCGGGACTTGTCCTCGTTCTTCGCCGGGTCCCAGCGCGACGGCGACTGGATCAGGCCGGCGAGCATCGCGCCCTCGGACGCGTTCAGCTGCTGGACGTCCTTGCCGAAGTACGCCTGGCTGGCGGCCTGGATGCCGTAGGCGCCGCGGCCCAGGTAGATCGCATTGAGGTAGTTCTCCAGGATCTCCTGCTTGGTCTGCTCCTTGGAGATCTTCGCGGCGAGCACGATCTCCTTGTACTTGCGCCAGAGGGAGAACTGGTCCTGGCCGGTGGTCACCTTGATGTACTGCTGGGTGATCGTGGAGCCGCCGCCGATGCCGCCGGTCAGCTGGCTCCACACGGCGCGGCCGATGCCGGAGATGTCGAAGCCCGGGTTCGAGAAGAACGAGCGGTCCTCGGCGGACAGCACGGCGTGCTGCACCGGCTCCGGCACCTGGTCGAGGGTGACGTTGACCCGGTTGATGTTGTTGGGCCGGACCGTGGCCAGCGGGCTGCCGTCGGCGAAGGTGAACGTGGCCACCTGGGTGTTCGCGACGTCGTCGGCGCTGGGCACCTTGAACGCCACCCAGCCGATCGCGAACGCCAGGAACGGCCCGACGATCAGGGCCGCCAGGCTCCACAGCACGATCCTGCGCACGAGCCGCTTCCGTCCTTCGGGCCGGCCACCACCGCCGTCGCCGTCGCCGCCCCCGCCGGTGCCCGGGCGCCGCGGCGGGGGACCGGGCGGGTCGGCCAGGGCGAGCGAGGTGGGCCGGTCGTCGGGGCCGGACGTGCTCGGGTCGTGGGTCAGCAGGGGCGGCGGGCCGGCCATCGGCGGACCCTGCGGACCCTGGGGCCCCGGCCCGACGCGCTGCGGCATCGGCCGGTTCGGCGGGCCGTAGGGCCCCTGCTGCACGGGCGGGCCCGGACGGGCCCCGGGCGGCGGGCCCTGCGGCGGACCGGGCGGGCCCTGGTGCGGACCCTGCTGCGGCGGACCGGACCGGGCCGCGCGACCGCGCCAGGGCCCCGCGCCGCGTGGCGGGGGGCCCTGGGTCGGACGGATGTCCCAGACGTCCGGGACGCCGGGCCGGGGCGGCGGGCCGCCGGCTGCGGGTCGGTCGTGGCGTTGATCGGTCACCGCGGGCTCCGTGCTTCTCCGGTCCGCCGGCGGGGAGCAGAGGCGGACCGGGCTGGGGCGTACCGGGCTGGGGCGTGGGGTGCGGGCGCTGTACGGCTCACGGGGTGGGGGCTCATCGGGCGGGGGTGGTCACTCGGCGGCGGTCCTCCGGCGACGCGGGCGGTCGGGCCGGACGCCGGTGCCCAGCACCGACGATTGGACCAGATGGTTCCAGCTGCACGTGCGGCAGACCTCCACGAGGTAGACGGAGAACTCGCCGTGCCGGGCCGCCAGCTCCTCGACCTCCTCCGGGTCGCGGGCCGAGCCGGACACCTGACGGAGCTCCTCGCCGAACACCCACCAGACGTGGGTCAGCCGCTCCTTGCGGCACACCGGGCACTGCTGCTGCGTGGGCCGGCCGTGGAACCGAGCGGCCCGCAACAGGTACGGGCTCGCGTCACAGACCTCCGCGGTTCCCACCCGACCGGCGTAGACGTCCGCGAGCAGCGCACGGCGCTGCAACGCGTAGTCGACGACCTGTCGCGGGGTGAGCACCCGACCAGGGTACTCAGCCACCCGCCCGTGCGGTTCCCGAACCGCCCGGACGGGCGGGACCGCCCGGCGCACCCGCAGGTCGGGAGCGTGACCGGAATCTCGACACTGCGCCCGGATGTATCGGGCCGATATAGTGACCCGACCGATCGCCGGGGACATCGGGGTCCCCGGCGGCACGTGGGAGGAGGGAGGCGGATGCTCGAGTTCGCCATCCTCGGGCTGCTGTTGGAAGCCCCGATGCACGGCTACGAGCTGCGCAAACAGCTCGGGCTGCGGCTCGGCGGGTTCCGCGCCTTCTCCTACGGCTCGCTCTACCCGGCGCTGCGCAGGCTCGTCCGCGCCGGCCTCATCGTCGAGGATCCGGACCGGTCCGGGAGCCCCCCGGCGACGGGCGGCGGCTGGTCCCGGCGCGCCCGGCGCGTCTACCGGATCACCGCCGACGGCAAGGAGCGGTTCGCCGAGCTGCTGGCCGAGTCCGGCCCGCAGACGTGGGACGACGAGAGCTTCGGCGTCCACCTGGCGTTCTTCTCCCGCACCCCCGCCGAGACCAGGATGCGGATCCTGGAGGGCAGGCGGCGGGCGGTCGAGGAGCGCCGCGAGGGGTTGCGCGCGGCGCTCGCGAGAGCGGGCGAGCAGATCGACCGGTACACCCGCGAGCTGCACGAGCTCGGCCTGGACACCACCGAGCGCGAGGTGCGGTGGCTGAACGAGCTGATCGAGCGGGAGCGTCACCCCGGCGACGAGGCCGGACCCACGAGGCCTTGACGAAGGTCGAGGTCCCCCGACGGAGAAAGAAGGAGAGCCGGCATGAGTGAGGTGCGAGTCGCCGTCGTCGGCGTCGGCAACTGTGCGGCGTCGTTGGTCCAGGGCGTGCAGTACTACGCGGACGCCGACCCGGCCACGCGCGTCCCCGGCCTGATGCACGTCGACTTCGGCGGCTACCACGTGCGCGACGTGAAGTTCGTCGCCGCGTTCGACGTCGACGCGAAGAAGGTCGGCCGCGATCTCTCGGAGGCCATCTCGGCCAGCGAGAACAACACGATCAAGATCGCCGACGTGCCGCCGCTCGGCGTCCCGGTGCAGCGTGGCCACACCCTCGACGGGCTGGGCCGCTTCTACCGCGAGACGATCACCGAGTCGGACGAGGAGCCGGTCGACGTCGCGCAGGTCCTGCGCGAGACCCGGGCGGACGTCCTCGTGTCCTACCTCCCGGTGGGCAGCGAGGCGGCCGACCGCTTCTACGCGCAGGCGGCGATCGACGCGAACGTGGCGTTCGTGAACGCCCTGCCGGTGTTCATCGCCTCGGACCCGGTGTGGGCGCAGAAGTTCCGCGACGCGGGCGTCCCGATCGTCGGCGACGACATCAAGTCCCAGGTCGGCGCGACCATCACCCACCGGGTGCTGGCGAAGCTGTTCGAGGACCGCGGTGTGCAGCTCGACCGCACGATGCAGCTCAACGTGGGCGGGAACATGGACTTCTTGAACATGAAGGAGCTGGAGCGGCTCGAGTCGAAGAAGGTGTCCAAGACCCAGTCGGTGACCAGCCAGGTCGACCGGGACATGGGCAAGGACAACGTGCACATCGGCCCGTCGGACTACGTCGCCTGGCTCGACGACCGCAAGTGGGCCTACGTCCGGCTCGAGGGCCGCGCGTTCGGCGACGTCCCGCTCAACCTGGAGTACAAGCTCGAGGTCTGGGACTCGCCCAACTCCGCGGGCATCATCATCGACGCCGTGCGCGCCGCGAAGATCGCGAAGGACCGCGGGATCGGCGGTCCCATCCTCTCCGCGTCGAGCTACTTCATGAAGTCCCCGCCGGAGCAGTACAGCGACTCCGAGGCCCGCACGGCCGTCGAGGAGTTCATCCGGGGCGAGCGGGAGCGCTGACCTCCCACCCTCGTCGGAACCCCGGTCGGAGCCCGTCTCCGGCCGGGGTTCCTTTTTGCTTCCTTTCCGGAAATGTTCGCGGAGCTTCCGGACCGGAAATGGTTTCACCCGGACGGACCCATCACGGCGACATCACGTGACCAACGCCCGCTCGCCTCACCTGCACCGACGAGTTTCAACGGTGTATCACGGGCTCATCACGTCGACGCTGCGCCGAACGTGTCACCAATTCGGTGAGCACGGTCACCCGATTTTCCGGGCAGGAATGTAATCTGCGTCATGGCGGCGACCTTAATGCGTTCGTAATTTCCTTCGCGGCCTCCGCGCCACCGCCCTCCACCCGGGAGGACGGGCACGGGGTCACCGCCCGACGGGCGGGTGCGTCGCCGGCCCGGGCTCCCAACAGCTCCCTCAGCACGGCCGGAGTACTCCCCACCGCACCCGTCGCACCGGCTGCCCGCTCTCCCCCGAGCGCACGCCGGCGGCCGTGGGCGGTGCGATTCACGAGGATGCACACCGGTGCCCGAGCACAAACC
Organism: Pseudonocardia sp. NPDC049154; assembly: GCF_040648315.1. Taxonomy (NCBI): domain Bacteria; kingdom Bacillati; phylum Actinomycetota; class Actinomycetes; order Pseudonocardiales; family Pseudonocardiaceae; genus Pseudonocardia; species Pseudonocardia sp. NPDC049154. The sequence goes on along the minus strand of NZ_JBEZDN010000006.1, from coordinate 91,363 downwards.
TGCGCTGCTGCGTTCCACCCTGGTCGCCGCCACCGCCGCGGCGGCCGCCTTCTTCTCCCTGGCCCCCGCCTCCACCGGGGCCGCCGCCGAGGCCCCGGCCGTCACCGCGGCCGCCCCCGCCGCCGCTCCCGCCGCCCCCGTCGAGGCCGCGGTGCAGACGGTCGCGTTCACCGCGCCCGCCCAGGCCGTCGAGGCCGCCTCGGCCGGCCTCTCGCCCGCCGTCAAGCGCGCCTCCGCGCTCTCGACGGCGCTCGCCCAGGTCGGCAAGCCCTACCGCTACGGCGCCTCCGGCCCGTCGGCGTTCGACTGCTCCGGCCTGACCAGCTTCGCGTTCAAGAATGCCGGCGTCTCGATCCCGCGCACCAGCCGCGCCCAGTCGGCCGTGGGCACCCCGGTCTCGAAGGGCAGCCTGCAGCCCGGCGACCTGGTCTTCTTCTACAAGCCGGTCAGCCACGTCGCCATGTACATCGGCAACGGCCAGGTCGTGCACGCGAGCACCAGCGGCCAGCCGGTGAAGATCAGCTCGCTGAACGCCATGCCGTTCAGCGGCGCCCGCCGGGTCTGATACGACGGTCCGCGATCAGCGGACCTCGGCCGTGTGTTCGGAAAGTCCTGGTCGACGGGCCTTTCTGAACACGGCCTAGGGTGGCGGCCGTGGACTCCCGGCCGCTCGCCCTCGTCACCGGTGCCTCCCGCGGGATCGGCGCCGCCGTCGCCCGCGCCCTCGCGCCCACGCACGACCTGGTGCTGGGCGGGCGCGACGCGGTGGCGCTCGAGTCCCTCGCCGCCGAGCTCGGCGGCGCCCGGGCCTGGCCGGTCGACCTGACCGACGACGGGTCCGTCGCCACAGCCGTGGCCGGGCTCGACCTGCCGCGCCTCGACGTCCTGGTGCACTCCGCCGGTGTCGGTCTCCTCGGCACGATCGCGGAGACCGAGCCGGACACCTGGCGGCACCAGTTCGAGGTCAACGTCGTCGCGGTGGCCGGGCTGACCCGGCTGCTGCTGCCCGCGCTGCGGGCGGCCCGCGGCGACGTCGTGCTGGTCAACTCCGGCTCGGGGCTCACCGCCCGCGCCGGCTGGGGCTCCTACGCCGCCAGCAAGTTCGCGCTGCGCGCCTTCGCCGACGCGCTGCGCGCGGAGGAGCCGGACCTGAGGGTGACCTCCGTGCACCCCGGCCGCGTCGACACCGACATGCAGCGCGCCGTCGTCGCGCACGAGGGCGGGGAGTACGACGGGTCGAAGTTCCTGCGGCCCGAGAGCGTCGCCGCCGCGATCCTCGCCGCGGTGACCGCCGGCGAGGACGCGCACCTGCCCGAGGTCGTCATCCGGCCCCGCTGATCGGGTCCCCCCGATCCGGCGCGTTGATCCGGCCGGGCGACGACGGGTTCGCGCGGCCCGTGCCTCGGTAGGCTGCGGTCCATGCTCGATCCGGCGCAGGTCGATCTCGGCGAGCTGGCGGACGCCCTGGACGACCGCACCCCCGAGGTGCAGTGGTGGATCGACCCGCGGTCGGGCCGGATCGTCCCGACCGTGCCCGAGGCCCTCTCCGGGGAGCCCGACGGCTCCGGGGAGCTCGAGGCGCAGGGCTGGGTCGCGATCGAACAGACCGGTTCCCGCGCGGGCTACCAGGACATGGCGGACTTCACCGCCGGCGTCCAGCACCGGCGGGCGGCCGAGCTGCTCGACCGCGCGCTCAACGGCCGCGGTGCCTTCCGCCGCTTCAAGAACACCCTCTTCGAGTTCCCCGAGGTGCGGGACCAGTGGTTCCGGTTCCGCGACGCCCGGGCCCGCCGCCGCGCTCTGGACTGGCTCGCCGGCGCCGGGCTCGTCGACCCGGAGGCCGCCGAGCAGGCGGCGGCCGGCTACCCGGACCCGGCCCCGGAGAACGAGGACCTGCCCGCCACCGTCGCCGCCGAGCTCGCGACGCACTACGGCGACCGCCTGCACCAGGTCCTGCTGGTGGGGCCGTGGGCGAGCGGGGAGGGGTCGGTCGAGTCCGAGCTGGACCTGCTCCTGGTGCTCGGCGACCTGGAGTCGCCGTGGGCCGAGCTGCGCGCCGTCGAGCCCGTGCTGTGGCGGCACACCGAGCGCTCCGGCATCACAGTGTGCGCCTACCCCGTGACCCAGGCCCAGCTGTCGCACCCCGAGGAGCCGTGGCTGGTCCGGGCCCGCGCCGAGGCGGTGCGGCTGCGGTGAACGCGGTGGCACCCTCGCCCGGCCCGCGGCCGGGCATGGCCCGGGCGCGCCGCGAGCTGGCGGCCGCCGAGCTCCTCGCCGGGAGCGGCTTCGCCGGCCAGGCGGTCGTCGCCGCCACCCGGGCCGCGCTCGAGTCCGCGCAGGTGGCGCTGGCGGCGCTCGACGAGACCCGCGACAAGCCGTCCGACGTGGTCTCCGCCTACGTCCGCCGGGTGGTGCGCGAGCGCGCGATGGACCCGGTCACCGGGCGGAAGCTCCGCTCGCTGCTCAACCGCGCCGCGCTCGCCGAGCGTTCCTGGGCGGCCGTGCCGGTCGAGGAGGCGCGGGCCGCACTGGCGGACGCCACCCTCGTCGTCAAGGAGGTCGACGAGTGGCTCGACGACCCGGCCCGCAGCGCGCCGCCCCGGACCGGGGCGACGCGGCGGGCGGTGCGGCCGCTCAAGCGGCGCCGGGCGTCGGAGACGGGCTGACGGGCCGTCAGCGGACGACGTTCACCAGGCGGCCGGGAACCACGATGACCTTCCGCGGCTCGGCCCCGGCCAGCGCGGCGACGATCTTCTCGTCCGCCAGCGCGGCGGCCTGCACGGCCGCCCCGTCCGCGTCGGCCGGGACGGTGACGCGGGAACGCACCTTGCCGTTGACCTGGATCGGGTACTCGACCGTGTCCTGGACCAGGTACCGCTCGTCGGCCGCCGGGAAGGTCTCGTAGGCCAACGTGCCCCCGTGGCCCAGCCGGCTCCACAGCTCCTCGCTGATGTGCGGGGCGAGCGGCGCCAGCATCAGGACCAGCTGCTCCGCCACCGACCGCGGCGCGCCACCCGGGTACGCCTTGGTCAGGTGGTTGTTCAGCTCGATGAGCTTCGCCGCGGCCGTGTTGTAGTGCAGCGCCGGGTAGTCCTCGCGCACACCGGCGATCGCCTTGTGCAGCGCCCGCAGGGTGTCGGTGTCCGGCTCGACGTCCGCGACCCGCGACTCGCCGGTGTTCTCGTCGACCAGGTTGCGCCAGACCCGCTGCAGGAACCGTTGCGGTCCGACGACGTCCCGCGTCGACCAGGGCCGCGAGGCCTCCATCGGGCCGGTGTACATCTCGTACAGCCGGAAGGTGTCCGCGCCGTACCGGTCGCACATCTCGTCCGGCGTGACGACGTTCTTCAGGGACTTGCCCATCTTCCCGTACTCACGGTTCACGGGCTGGCCGTTCCACGTGAAACGGCCGTTGTCGTCCTCGACCACCTCCTCGGCCGGCACGTACAGACCGCGCGAGTCGGTGTAGGCGTAGGCCTGGATGTAGCCCTGGTTGAACAGCTTCCGGAAGGGCTCCTCGCTGGTCACGTACCCCAGGTCGAACAGCACCTTGTGCCAGAAGCGCGAGTACAGCAGGTGCAGCACCGCGTGCTCGACGCCGCCGACGTACAGATCGACGCCGCCCGGGTCGACCGGCGAGAGCTCCGGCTTCTTGCCGATCCAGTACTTCTCGGCCTCGACGCCGGTGAAGCGCTCGGAGTTCTCCGGGTCCAGGTAGCGCAGGTAGTACCAGCAGGAGCCGGCCCACTGCGGCATCGTGTTGGTCTCGCGGCGGTACTTCCGCGGCCCGTCGCCCAGGTCCAGCTCGACGTTCACCCACTCGTCGGCCCGCGACAGCGGCGGCTCCGGCTCGGTGTCCGCGTCGTCCGGGTCGTAGGTCTTGGGGGAGTAGTCCTCGACGTCGGGCAGGACGACCGGCAGCTGGTCCTCCGGCAGCCCGACGGGGCCGTGCTCGTCCCACACGATCGGGAACGGCTCGCCCCAGTACCGCTGCCGGGAGAACAGCCAGTCCCGCAGCTTGTACTGGACGACGCCCTCGCCGAACCCCTTGGCCGCCAGCCAGTCGGTGATCGCGCGCTTGGCCTCGGTGACGCCCAGCCCGTTCAGGCTGATCTCCGCGTTGGCCGAGTTGATCGCCGCGCCCTCGCCGGTGAAGGCCTCGCCCTCCCAGCCCTCGCCCGGGTCGACGGTGCGCACGATCGGCAGGCCGAACGCCGTGGCGAAGTCCCAGTCGCGCTGGTCCTGCGCCGGCACGGCCATGATCGCGCCGGTGCCGTAGCCCATCAGCACGTAGTCCGCGACGAAGACCGGGATCGCCTCGCCGTTGACCGGGTTGGTGGCGAAGGCGCCGGTGAAGACGCCGGTCTTCTCCTTGTTCTCCTGCCGGTCCAGCTCGGACTTCCGCGCGGCCGCGGCGCGGTACTCCGCGACGGCCTCCGCGGGTGTCGCGGCGCCGCCGGTCCAGCGCCCGTCGGTGCCTTCCGGCCAGGCGGCCGGGGTCAGCCGGTCGACCAGCGGGTGCTCCGGGGCCAGGACCATGTAGGTGGCGCCGAACAGCGTGTCCGGACGGGTGGTGAAGACGTCGATCTCGCCGGCGGGGGCGGGGAAGCGGACCCGGGCGCCCTCGGAGCGGCCGATCCAGTTCCGCTGCATCGCCTTGACCGACTCGGGCCAGTCGACGCGATCCAGGTCCGCGGCCAGCCGGTCCGCGTACGCGGTGATCCGCATCATCCACTGCTTGAGGTTGCGACGGAAGACGGGGTAGTTGCCGCGCTCGGAGCGGCCGTCGGCCGTGACCTCCTCGTTGGCCAGCACGGTGCCCAGGCCGGGGCACCAGTTCACCGGCGCCTCGGAGATGTAGGCCAGGCGGTAGGAATCGATCAGCGCGCGGCGCTCGCCCTCCTCCAGCTCGGCGTAGGGGCGGCCGTCCGGCGTGGGGCGGGCACCGGACTCGAACTCGGCCTTCAGCTCGGCGATCGGACGGGCGCGGTCGGCCGCGGTGTCGTACCAGGACTCGAAGATCTGCAGGAAGATCCACTGGGTCCAGCGGTAGTAGGTGACGTCCGTGGTCGCGATCGACCGGCGCGGGTCGTGGGCCAGGCCCAGCTGCCGCAGCTGCTCCTTGTACCGGGCGATGTTGGCCTCGGTGGTGGTGCGCGGGTGCGTGCCGGTCTGCACGGCGTACTGCTCGGCGGGCAGGCCGAACGCGTCGAAGCCCATCGGGTGCAGCACGTTGTGCCCGGTCATCCGCAGGTAGCGGCCCAGCACGTCCGTCCCGATGAAGCCGAGCGGGTGCCCGACGTGCAGGCCCGCGCCCGACGGGTACGGGAACATGTCCATGACGTACGCCTTGGGCTTCTCCGAGCCCGGCTCGCCCGGGTTGGGCGTGTGGAACGTCCCCTCGGCCTCCCACCGGTCCTGCCAGCGGCGCTCGATCTCGCCGGCCAGGCGCGCGTCGTAGCGGTGGGGCGGGGACGCGGGAGCGTCTCCGGGCGCGATGGTGGTGCTCTCCGTGCTCATGATCCCGCTCTACCTCGAGGATGAACCGTCCCGCGACGGTTCGCCGGTCGGCCTGCTGGTGCGGTCGCCGGGAGCCGCGCGGCCGGATCGCGCCCGTCCCGGACGGCCCGGGTGGTCGGTTCGGCGTGCGGCTCGGCGCGGCGCCGGGTGAGGCCGGGCTTCCGGCGGGCCGTGGAACGCGATACCCAGGGTAACGCCGCTGGCCGACGGGCTTCGACGGGGTTGCGCGGGGGCGGGGCCGCGCGGCACGCCCGGAGGCCCGATCTACCCTGGTGACGTGCCCGCGACCCTGCGCCTCGTCCTCGGTGTGCTCTTCGTCCTGGCCGGCGTCGCGCTGGTCACGGTCGCCGTGCTGGGGGCGCGTTCGGCGCTGCCGCGCAACCGCTGGGCCGGCGTCCGCACCGCCGCCACCCTCGAGTCGGCGCCCGCCTGGGTCTCGGCGAACCGCGTCGCGGCCCCGCCGCTCGCCGCCGCCGGGGCGGTCTGCCTGTTCGCCGGCGTCGTGCTGCTGGCCGGCCCCTCCGCGGTGCTCGGCTGGATCGTCACGGCGATCGCCCTCGTCGGTGCGCTCGTGCTGGTCGGGATCGGCGGGGCGCTCGGCGACCGGGCCGCGCGGATCGAGACCGCCACCCGGGCCACCGAGGCCGAGGCGGACAACGGCTGCACCGGCTCCTGCGCGGGCTGCGACCTGGTCGCGGGCTGCCGCACCGCCCTGCGCTGACCGCACCGGCACGTCCACGCCGACCCGCACACCCGTTCGGACCCGGCACATCCAGCCCGACCGGACGGCACAACCGATGACCTCGTGGCAACCACCGGGTCGCGGTGCCCCATCCGCTTGCCGTCGGGCTTATGGACGTTCGTATCAGACGTACGTCTCACGACAGACGGACGTCAGAACGGCCTGCCGACCTGGTAGTTCCCGTCCCGGTCGAGGACGGTGACCGGGACCGAGCGGATGACGTTGCCCAGCTGGGCCTGGCAGAACAGCACGAGCTGCGGGTACACGACGACCTGCTGCGGACACAGCACCGGGGCCGTGGCCAGCGCCGCCGTGGACGGATCCGCGGCCAGCACCGCCCGCACGTCCCGCTCGACCTGGGCCCCGTCGAGGGTGCGGGGCGGGGCGGGGGTCGGGGTGCCCGTCACCAGGACCGAGCAGGCGGCCAGCAGCGGGGCGAGGGCCGCGGTCACGGCGAGGCCGGCGCGGGACGGGGCACGACGGGCGGACATCCGGCCTCCTCGGTCCGTGCGGGCCTCCAGGGTGCTCGCAGGGCCGCACCGGCGGAAGGTCCCGCAGATCACGAACGCGTTGCCGAGCAGGGCCGACCGGGACCGACGGCGGGATCGGGACCTACCGGACCGCCGTCAGTTCAGCCCGATCTCCACGGGGAAGGTCGAGAGCAGCGCCAGCGGGGCGCCCTGGCGGCGCAGCACCCGGCCCCAGAGGTCGGCGTGCCGGTCGGTGGTGACGTCGTCGGGCAGGCCCGGGACCACGAACCAGTCCCCGCGCGCGATCTCCCCGGCCAGCTGCCCGGAGTCCCAGCCCGAGTACCCGGCGAACACCCGCAGCCCACGGACCCGCGAGGCGACGGCGGCCGGCTCGCTGTCCAGGTCCACGAGCACGACCGGACCGTTCACCCCGACGACGCCCTCGACGCCGTCGGGCCGCTGGCCCGGCCGCAGGCTGGCCAGGCACAGCGCGGTGGTGCCGTCGACCGGCCCGCCGACGAAGACGGTGCCGGGACCGGACGCCAGCGCCGCCCAGCGGGGGAGGACGTCCCGCACCGAGGCCTCGGACGGCCGGTTGAGCACCACGCCGAGGCTGCCGTGCTCGCGGTGCTCGACGAGGTAGACGACGGTGCGGGAGAAGTTGGGATCGGTGAGGTTGGGTGCGGCCACCAGAAGGGTGCCCGGTCCGACCGGAGCGGTGGCCTGCCTGCCGGGGCGGTCGTCCCTCACTCACCCATATTCGCACCCCCTCCCCGGGACGTACGCTCCACCCGTGTCCGTCCCGAACCCCGCTCCGCCCCTGACACCGGCGGTGGGGAAGGCGGCCGCCGTCAAGGTGGGCGTCCGCGCGCTGATGCGCGGCCGCGGATTCCGCAGGCTGCTGCTCTCGCGGGTCCCGGCCCAGTGGGGGGACGGTTTCTTCCAGGCTGCGCTGGGCGGCGCGGTGCTGTTCAACCCGGAGCGCCAGGCCGATCCGCTCGCGGTCGCGGCCGGGCTCGCGGTGATGTTGCTGCCGTACTCGTTCATCGGGCCCTTCGCCGGCGCGCTGCTCGACCGCTGGGACCGCCGCCGGGTGCTGCTCCTGGCGAACCTGCTGCGCGGGGTGCTGATCGCGATCGTCGCCGCGGCGGTCGGGACCGGGGTGGCGGGTCCGCCGCTCTACCTCGGCGCGCTCGCCGTCGTCGGGGTCAGCCGGTTCGTGGGGGCGGGGCTGTCCGCGGCGCTGCCGCACGTCGTCGAGCCGCGCAACCTCGTCGAGGCCAACGTCGTGGCGTCGACCGCCGGGGCGGCCTCGGCCGCGCTGGGCGGGGCCATGGCGATCGGGCTCCGGGAGCTGATCGGGGCGGGCGACGCCGGCTCCGGGGTGACCACGGCGCTCGCGATCGTGGGCTCGCTCCTCGCGGCCGTCGCGGCGGCCGGGTTCGCCAGGGGCGTGCTCGGGCCGGACGGGACCGAGGCGCGCAGCCGGGTCGCCGCCGTCGCCCGCGGGTGGCTGGACGGGGCCCGCGCGGTGGTGCGGGTCCCCACGGCGAGCGCCGCGTTCTGCGCCGTCGGCGCGCACCGGCTCGCCTTCGGCATGAGCACGCTGCTGTCGCTGCTGCTCTTCCGCTACGCCTTCCACGGCTCCGGCATCTGGCGGGCCGGGCTGGCCGGGGTCGGGCAGGTCGTGATCGCCGCCGGCGCCGGTGTCGGCGTGGCGGCCCTGCTCACCCCGTGGCTCACCCACCGCCTCGGCCGCGCGACCGCGATTCGGACGGGCCTCGTCGTCGCCGCGCTGGCGCAGGTCGGGGTCGCGGCCGTCACGACGATCCCGACGGTGCTGGCCGCGGCCTTCGTGCTCAGCACCGCCGGGCAGGTGGTGAAGCTGTGCGCCGACGCGGCCATCCAGCAGGAGACCGCCGACGAGGCCCGCGGCCGGGTCTTCGCCCTCTACGACGCGCTGTTCAACACCTGCTACGTCGTGGCCGTGGCCGCGGCGGCCCTCCTCGCCCCGCCCGACGGGAACTCCCCCTGGCTGCTCGGCTCGGCCGCCGTCGTCTACCTGCTGGGCCTCGCCGCGCACGAGGCGCAGCTGCGCCGGCGCACCTGACTCAGAGGTTCTCGGCGGCCCACCGGCGCAGCTCGGCCTCGGCCTGCTCCGCGCTCATCGGCCCGTTCTCCATCCGCAGCGCCAGCAGGTGCTTGTAGGCCTTGCCGACCTGCGGGCCCGGCGGGATGCCGAGGATCTGCATGATCGCGTTGCCGTCGAGGTCGGGGCGGATCGCGTCGAGCTCCTCCTGCTTGCGCAGCTCGGCGATCCGGTCTTCGAGCGAGTCGTACGAGCGCTGCAGCGCCGCGGCCCGCCGCCGGTTGCGGGTGGTGCAGTCGGAGCGGACGAGCGTGTGCAGCCGGTCGAGCAGCGGCCCGGCGTCGGCGACGTACCGGCGCACGGCCGAGTCCGTCCACTCGCCCTTGCCGTACCCGTGGAACCGCAGGTGCAGGTAGACGAGCTGGCTGACGTCGTCGACCACGTGCCTCGGGTAGCGCAGCTCGCGCAGCCGCTTGCGGACCATCTTCGCGCCGACCACCTCGTGGTGGTGGAAGCTCACCCGGCCGTCCGGCTCCTTGCGCCGGGTCGGCGGCTTGCCGACGTCGTGCAGCAGGGCCGCGAGGCGCAGCACGAGGTCCGGCTTCTCCTCCCGCTCGATCGCCTGCTCCATGACGACGAGCGAGTGGGTGTAGACGTCCTTGTGCTGCATGTGCTCGTCGATCGCGAGCCGCATCGCCGGCACCTCGGGCACCACGTACTCGGCCAGCCCGGTGTCGACCAGCAGCTCGATCCCGCGCCGCGGGTGTGCGCCGAGCAGCAGCTTGGAGAACTCGGCCTGGATCCGCTCCTTGGTGATCCGGGTGAGCTCGCCGGCCATCGCCGTCATCGCGGAGGTGACCCGCTCGGCCGGGGTGAACCCGAGCTGGGAGACGAACCGGGCGGCCCGCAGCATCCGCAGCGGGTCGTCGGCGAAGGACTCCTGCGGCGCGGCCGGGGTGTCGAGGACCCCGGCGGCCAGCGCGGCGAGGCCTCCGTAGGGGTCGACGAACCGGCGGTCGCCGGGCGCGGTGTGCACCTCGACCGCCATCGCGTTCACCGTGAAGTCGCGGCGGACCAGGTCGCCCTCGAGCGAGTCCCCGAACCGGACGAGCGGCTTGCGGCCGACGCGGTCGTAGGCGTCGGCCCGGAAGGTCGTGATCTCGAGCGTGTCGTCGCCCCGGCGCACGCCGACGGTCCCGAACTCGATGCCGGTGTCCCAGGTAGCGTCCGCCCAGCCGGCGACGATCTCGAGGATGCGCTCGGGCCGGGCGTCCGTGGTGAAGTCGAGGTCCGCACCGCCGCGGCGGAGCAGGGCGTCACGGACGCTGCCCCCGACGAGGTAGAGCGTGTGCCCGGCCGCACGGAACCGGTCGCCGAGCTCGTCGGCGACGGCGGGGATGTCGAGCAGCTCCACGAGCGCATTCTCCTGGGCGCGCCGGAGTGCGTCCGGCCGATCCGGTGCCGCGGCCACGGCGGTACCGGAGATCACGAGCGGGGAAGACACGGCGGGCCAGTGTAGGCGGCGCCCGCGGGCGCCGCTCCGGGGCTCCGACGGCGGGACGAAACGGGGCGTGACGCACGCGCGTCCTGCAGAACCCCGCCCCGGGACCGTCCCCTCGTTACCATCGCCACATGTCCTCCTCCCGCGGCCGCTCAGGGGGGCGCCGCGCGGGGAGGCCCGCCGACCGGCGCCGTCGCCTGCGGACGGTCGACGAGACGTCCGCGGGTGGCCTCGTCGTCGACCACGAGCTGGGCCGCGCGGCCGTGATCGGCCGGCTGGACCGCCGCGGCCGGCTGCTGTGGTCCCTGCCGAAAGGGCACATCGAGGCCGGGGAGACCGCCGAGGAGGCGGCGGTGCGGGAGGTCGAGGAGGAGACCGGCATCATCGGGCGCGTGGTCGCACCCCTGGGCACGATCGACTTCTGGTTCGTCGCCGAGGACCGCCGGGTGCACAAGACCGTGCACCACTTCCTGATGCGGGCCCTCGGCGGCGACCTGTGCGACGACGACGTCGAGGTCGCCGAGGTCGCCTGGGTGCCGCTCGGGGAGCTGGAGGGCCGGCTCGCCTACGCCGACGAACGGCGGCTGATCCGGCGGGCGACCGAACTCCTGGAGGAGACCGCGTGAGAGCGGTCGCGGCGGCCGCCGCGATCCTCACCGTGCTCGCGACCCTGGTCGGAGCGGCGGCGGGGACGGCCGCGGCGCAGCCCGACGCGCCGCCGGCCACGGACACCGGCCTGCGCCTCGACGTCACGGCCGCCTCGCCCCGCGTCGTCACCGCGGACGGGCCGGCGACCCTGACCCTCACCGGCACGCTGACCAACACCGGGTCCAGCCCGGTGACCGGCCTCGGCGCCCGCGTCCAGCGCAGCGACCCGCTGCGCAGCGAGGCCGCGGTGCGCGAGGCCCTGGCCGGCGACGACGCGGCCGACGCCGTCACCCCCGTCTTCACCGACCTGCCCGACCTGGCCGCCGGAGCGTCCGAGCCGGTCACGCTCTCGGTCCCGCTGACCGGGCCGCCCACCTCGTCGCTCGCCCTGGCCCGCACCGGTGTGCACGCCCTGCTGGTCAACGTCAACGGCACCCGGGACGGCCTCCGGTCCCGGATGGCGGCGGTGCGCCTGCTGCTGCCGGTGCTCTCGCTGCCCGGGAGCGCCCCGGGGGGATCGACCGCGCCACCGGCCGGGTCGACGCCGTTGACGCTGCTCTACCCGATGGTCGAGCCGCCGCGGCGGCTGCCGACCGTGCCCGGCGAGCCGGTCACCCTCACCGACGACGGCCTCGCCGCCTCCTTCGCCCCGGGCGGCCGGCTCGCCGGGCTGGTCGAGGCGCTGGCCGCCCGCGCCCCCGTCGGCTCGCCGCTGCGGGCCGGGGTGTGCGTCGCGATCGACCCGGACCTCGTCGAGACCGCCGCGCAGATGGCCGACGGCTACCAGGTGCGTGCCCCGGACGGGACCGTCACGCCGGGGGCCGGTGCCGACGCGGCCCGGGCCTGGCTCGCCCGGCTCTCCGCCACCCTGCGCGGCAGTTGCGTGCTCGCCCTCGCGCAGGACGACGCCGACCTGGTCGCCCTGGTCCGCTCCGGCGCGTCGGACCTCGCCCGGCGGGCCGTCGACGACGGCCGGCAGCTCACCGGGCGGCTGCTCGGGACGCCGGTGCTCGCCGACACGGTGTGGCCGGTCGACGGGGCGCTCGACGAGGCCACCCTGGCGGACGTCGGCCAGGCCGGCGACGGGTCGTCGGCCGCCGTGCTCTCCGCCGACTCGGTGGAGCAGCCCGGCGCCGCGCAGGTCTCCGGCGTCGTCCCGCTGGCCGACCCGACCGCGGGCGGCACGTCCACGGTCGGGGTGCTCACCGACCCGCTGCTGACCCTGGCGGCCGGCGGCAACACCGCGTCGACCACCAGCACCAGCCCGGCCGGCGGCCCCGGGGCCCTCGGGACGCAGGACGCGCTCGGCGCGCTGGCCTTCCGGGCGCTCTCCGGCGGCAAGCGCGCCGACGGGCCGCTGGTCCTCGCCCCGCCGCACCGGTGGGCGATCGACGGCCGCGGCGCGGACGCCCTGCTCGACGGCGCCTCCCGGCTGATCACGGCCGGGTTGGCCGAGCCGCGGGCGCTCGGGGCGTCGGTGGCGGCGGGCGCCCCGCCCGGGGCGGACCGGCAGCGGCTCACCTACCCCGTGCGGATGGGGGCGCTGGAGATCCCGCCGGCCGTCGTCGCCTCGGTGGCCGAGGACCGCGACGACGTCGAGCGGCTGCGGGCGGCCGCCGACTACGAGACGGGCGTCGGGGCGCCGCCGGAGCAGGTCTTCGACCCCCTCCTGCGCGGGATGCTGCGGGCGGTCTCCGGCTGGTGGCGCGGCGACCCGACCGCGGCCCGGGCACAGGCCGGCCTGGTCGGGGCCCGGATCGACGAGCTGGTCGGCTCGGTGCGGGTGCTGGAGCCGCCGGGGCCGTTCTCGCTGGGCACGCGGGACGCGCCGGTGCCGCTGACCGTGGCCAACGGACTTCCCATCACCATGACGGTAAGAGTGGAGCTGGCCAGCACGGCCGGGCTGCGGGTCGCCCCGATCCCGGTGCAGCGCGTGCCCCCGCTCGGCCGGGTGCAGGTCCGGGTCAGCGCCGAGGTGCTGCGCGCGGGGCAGTTCACCGTCGAGGCCTCGGTCCGCACGCCGGACGGCGGGGCGCTCGGCGAGCCGACCCGGCTGCAGGTCCGCTCGACGGTCTACGGCACGGTCACGATCTGGCTCACCGCGGTCGCCGGCGTGCTGCTCGTGCTGCTCGCCGCCCGCCGGATCGTCCGGCGGATCCGGGGCGACCGGTCAGGTCCGGACAGGGGAACCGGGCCGCACGGATCCGGCACGGGCCCGCCCACCGGGCCGGTCCGGCCGCCGGTCCCGGTGCGCCCGCCGCGCGGCGGAGCACCGAACGGCTCCGTGGGCGGACCGCCCGAGCCGCCGGTCACGGGCGGTCCGGAAGGTCCCCGACCTGCGGTTCGTCCCGGCGAGCGGCCGGCGGGAACGTCCGTCGGGCCCGCGGAGTTCCCGCCCGGACTCCGGCGCGCGTCACGGCGCGGGGTGTCCGCGCCCGACGGCGATCTGCCGTAGGCTGACGACCTGGCGGCAGGGGGTACGACAGTCGCGCGTGGCGCACGGGGTGGAGGTCGCGACCGGTGAGCGGGCAGACGGAGGAGAGCCCTGTGCCCGGCCCGGGCACCGGTGCCACGACATCCGCCACAGCCTCCACAGCGGCCGCATCCGCCACGTCGACCACCGCCGCCGTCCCCGCGGTCCCCGGTACCGCGATCCCGAGTCCCGCCGTCCCGCCCGACGCGGCCACGGTCCGCTCGGTTCAGTCCGCCCCGCCGGTCAACGGCGCCCCGGTCGGTCGCGCCGAGAGCGCCGTCCGGTCCACGGCGGCGACCGGCCCCGGCACCGTCCTCGGCAACCGCTACCGGCTCGTCCTGCGGGTCGGTTCGGACCTGAGCGCGGGCGCCGAGTTCTGGCGGGCCGAGGACACGATCCTGCAGCGGGACGTCGGCGTCACCGTGCTGCGCCGGCTCCCCGCCGACGAGGCGGACGAGGACCCGGAGGGCACCGCCCGCGCCGGCGAGATGATCGTCCGCGCGCTGCGCTCCGGCGGCTTCGAACACGCGGGGTGCGCCCGGCTGCTCGACGTGCTGGCCGCGGGCTCGCCCGGCGTCCCGTCGGACGTGCTGGGCGCGGCCGTCACCGAGTGGGTCGCCGAACACAGCCTGACCGAGGCCGTGGCCGGCGGGCTGATCAAGCCGCTGCGCGCGGCCCGGATGGTCCAGCAGCTCGCCTCGGCCGCCGAGGAGGCGCACGGGCGGGGCCTGGTGCTCGGCACCGACCACCCGCAGCGGATCCGGGTCACCCGGGACGGGCGCGCGCAGGTCGCGTTCGTGCTGCCCCGGCCCGGCCTCACGCCCGAGGACGACGTCCGCGGGCTCGGCGCCGTCCTCTACACCCTGCTGACCTCGCGCTGGCCGCTGTCGGGGTCCGACGCCGCGCGCGCCGGCCTGCCCTCCCCGGAGCGGGACGAGCACGGCGCCCCCGTGCCGCCGTCGGCGCTGCGCCCGGGCGTGCCCGTCGAGCTCGACGCCGTCTGCACGGCCGCACTCGGGTCGCACGCCGCGGGGCCCGCCGTCGGTCGCGTGCACACGGCCGCCGCGGTGAAGCAGATGATCGGCGAGGTCGTGCTCGAGGACGACCGGGCCGCGATCTTCCCCCCGGAGCACGACGGCGTGCCGGCCGAGCCCGGTGACGTCTGGCAGAACAAGACGCGCAAGGTCGCCCCGCAGGACCCGGACCGGCGGCGGAAGCTGCTGATCGGGCTGGGTGTGCTCGGCGCGGGTGTGCTCGTGGTGCTCGGGTACCTGGGCGTGCAGCTCGGCTCGATGTTCGGGGAGTCGAGCGGCCCGGCGATCGTCGTCGGCGACAACGCGGCGGGGGCGCCCGCCCCGACCGCCCCCGGTGGCCCGGCCGCGAGCGTGGCGGTCAGCGGTGTCTCGCTCGAGGTGTACGACCGCACCGGGGACCGGGACAACGCCGTCGACGTCGAGCGGGCGGTCGACGGGAACCCGACCACCAGCTGGTCGACCTTCACCTACAGGCAGCAGCTGCCGGCGCTCAAGCCGGGCGTGGGCCTGATGGCCTCCTTCGCCTCGGTCGAGCAGCTGTCCCGGATCAGCGTGCAGTCGCCGAGCGCCGGGACGGTCGTCGAGATCCGCTCGGCGCCCTCGGCCGACGCCGACCTCGAGGACACCCAGCTGCTGACCAGGCAGACCCTCACCGCCGGTACCAGCACGATCTCGCTGGCCGACAGCCAGCCGACCCAGCACGTGCTGGTGTGGATCACCAAGCTCGGCGGCGGGGGCGACACCAACGTCAGCCAGATCGACGAGCTCACCTTCTACCGCGCAGGCCTGTAGATCACTCCTGTGAACGGTTGCGCCGTTCCGGACCGGGCGGGGGCGCCCGGCTCCTAGCGTCCGCCGCGTGCCCCTGCTCGACGCGCGGTCCGACCTGCAGCTGCTGGAGGCGCACCGGTCCGGCGAGCGCCGCGCGTTCGACGAGCTGGTGCGCCGGCACGGCAACCGGCTGTGGTCGGTGGCGCTGCGGGTGCTCCGCGACCCGGAGGACGCCGCGGACGTCCTGCAGGACGCGCTCGAGTCGGCCTACCGCCGCTCGGCGGGCTTCCGCGGGGAGGCGTCGGTGAGCACGTGGCTGCACCGAATCGTGGTGAACAAGTGCGTCGACCGGATCCGGTACGACCGGGCGCGACCGCCATCCGGGTACGGATGCACCCACCGGGTGCCGGTCGGGCGCGATCCCGCCGAGGGCGCCACCACCCGGCTCGCGGTGCTCGACGCGCTGGCGCATCTCCCCGCCGACCAGCGCGTTCCCGTCGTTCTCGTCGATGTGATGGGATATCCCGTGGCCGAGGTGGCGGCGATCCTGCAGGTGCCGACGGGCACCGTGAAGAGCCGCTGCGCCCGCGGCCGGGTCCGGCTCGCCGGGCTGCTCGGGCACCTGCGGGAGGAGGGCGCGTGAGCGGCCCTGACGAGTTCGTGGCCGAGGGGTTCGCGGCTGAGGAGTTCGCGGCCGGGGGCGGGTGGCTCACCCGGCTGGCCGAGGCCGAGGCCGGCCTGCCCGACGAGGAGACGGCGAGCCGCGTGATCGCGGCGGCCGGCCCGGGCCGCGACCGGGTGCTGGCCGCACTCGCGACCACCCGCGCCGAACTCGCCGCGGTGCCGCCGGTACGCCTGCCCACCGTCGTCGCCGCGAGGCTGGCGGCGGGGTTCGACGCGCTGGACGGCCCCGTGAGTGGCAATAGTCGTCATAGCGACGATTACCACTCACGACGGGTTCGCCGGCGCCGCCCGCTCCTGCTCACCGCCGCGGCGGCCGCGCTGGTCGCCGTGGCGGTCGTCGGGCCGTCCAGCCGGCCGGAGGGCGATGCGGTCGACCCCGCCTCCGCCGCCGTGCGCGTGCTCGCGGAGGGCACCCTCGACGTCGGGGAGCTGCGGGAGCCGGCGGCCCTCGCGTCGTGTCTGGACCGCGCCGGCGCCGCGCCCGCCCGCGGCCCGCTCCTCGCCGGACGCACGGTCGTCGTCGAGGGGCGGCGGGGGACCCTGCTCGTCCTGGGCACGGGCGTGCTCGGCCGGGTACGTGCCGTCGTCCCGGAAGAGGGCTGCGGCGCGATCCTGGCCGACCTCACCACGGGTGGGTGACCGGAGCCACAGCCCTGCCGTGCGCCGCTCCGCCGGGGGAATGCCCGCTCCTAGGATCGTGTTGACTGGGCCGGAGAGCGGGAGGAGAGGCATCGGTGAGCACCGAACAGAAGATCCACGAGCTGATCATCATCGGCTCCGGACCGGCGGGGTACACCGCAGCGGTCTACGCCGCGCGTGCCCAGCTGGCGCCCCTGGTGTTCGAGGGGACCCAGTTCGGTGGCGCCCTGATGACCACGACCGAGGTGGAGAACTTCCCCGGCTTCACCGACGGGATCATGGGCCCGGAGCTGATGGAGCAGATGCGCGGGCAGGCCAAGCGGTTCGGCGCCGACCTGCGCGCCGAGGACGTCGAGTCCGTGAAGCTCGAGGGGCCGGTCAAGGAGGTCACCTCCAATGGCGTGACCTATCGCTCCCGCGCGGTCATCCTCGCCATGGGGGCCGCGGCCCGCTACCTGGGCGTGCCCGGGGAGCAGGAGCTGCTCGGCCGCGGGGTGTCGGCGTGTGCGAC
This sequence comes from Pseudonocardia sp. NPDC049154, assembly GCF_040648315.1. Taxonomy (NCBI): domain Bacteria; kingdom Bacillati; phylum Actinomycetota; class Actinomycetes; order Pseudonocardiales; family Pseudonocardiaceae; genus Pseudonocardia; species Pseudonocardia sp. NPDC049154. The sequence goes on along the minus strand of NZ_JBEZDN010000006.1, from coordinate 74,281 downwards.
CTGTGACGGGTTCTTCTTCCGGGACAAGCCGATCGCCGTGGTCGGCGGCGGGGACTCGGCGATGGAGGAGGCCACCTTCCTGACCCGGTTCGGCTCCTCGGTGACGGTGGTGCACCGCCGCGACGAGTTCCGCGCCTCGAAGATCATGCTGGAGCGGGCGCAGAACGACCCGAAGATGCGCTGGGAGCTGAACAAGGCGGTCACCGAGGTCGTCGGCGACAACGGCGTGTCCGCGCTGAAGCTGAAGGACACGGTGGCCGGCGAGGAGTCGCTCCTCGAGGTGTCGGGGATGTTCGTGGCGATCGGGCACGACCCGCGCAGCGAGCTGGTCCGCGGCCAGGTCGAGCTCGACGACGAGGGCTACGTCAAGACCACGGCCCCCTCGACGCACACCAACCTGCCGGGCGTGTTCGCGGCCGGTGACCTGGTCGACCACACCTACCGGCAGGCCGTCACCGCGGCCGGGTCGGGCTGCTCCGCGGCCATTGACGCCGAACGCTGGCTGGCCGAGGAGCCGATCGACCCCGAGATGGCTGGCGGCGGCTACGGCAGCGACGCGGAGGACGTCGCGGCCGCGGTCCACTGACCGTCCCCGTACTTCCTGGCACCATTCTTCCTGGCGCAGTACCGAACGAGGAGAGCAACGCGATGGGCAACAACACCGTGGACGTCACCGACGCCACGTTCGAGCAGGACGTCCTCAAGAGCGGCAAGACCGTGCTGGTCGACTTCTGGGCGACCTGGTGCGGGCCGTGCAAGATGGTCGCCCCGGTGCTCGACGAGATCGCCGGCGAGCACAAGGACAACCTGACCGTCGCGAAGCTCGACATCGACGCCAACGGCAAGACCGCCCAGCAGTACCAGGTCATGTCGATCCCGACCATGATCCTGTTCAAGGACGGCCAGCCGGTGAAGACCATCGTCGGCGCCAAGCCGAAGGCCGCCCTGCTGAACGACCTGTCCGACTACCTGTAGGTCGCTCCGCAACCGATCCGACACGGCCTGTCGTCGATCGCCCGGTACGTCCGGCGATCGGTCGACGGGCCGTTCGGCCGTTCGGCGCCCTTCCCGCCCGCTGACTGCCTGGACACGCCCGTGCACGCCCCGCTGTCCCCCGGACGTGGCACAGCAGGGCAGAATGGTCGGCGGCCGAGAACCGGGCCGGACATGCCGGAGTGCGCCGCGTCCCGGCGTGCGGGCCCGGGCCATCGAGACGCGCCGTCCGGTTCGGCGCGACGGAGATCGAGCGAGGGGTGCATGCAGCTGCTCCGCCGCGGGGACCGCGGCCCGGCGGTCGTCGAGATCAGGACCACGCTGCGGCGGTTCGGCCTCCTGGCCGCCGCCCCGGCCCCCGGTTCCGACGACGTGTTCGACGGTGCCGTCGAGCGGGCCGTCCAGGCGTTCCAGCAGCGCCGCGGGCTGATCACCGACGGGATCGTCGGCCCGGACACCTACCGCGCGCTGCGTGAGGCCGGCTGGAAGCTCGGCGACCGGATGCTGGCGCTGATGGTGTCCGCGCCCATGAGCGGGGACGACGTCGGCCAGCTCCAGACCCGCCTCCTCGAGCTCGGCTACGATCCCGGCCGCCCCTCCGGGGTGTTCGACGAGCGCACCGAGCAGGCCCTGCGCGGCTTCCAGCGGGACTACGGCCTCGCCGCGGACGGTGTGTGCGGCCCCGGCACCCTGCGTGCCCTGCGCCAGCTCGGCCGCAAGGTCGTCGGCGGGCGTCCCGGCCTGCTGCGCGAGCAGGAGCTGCTGCGGCGCGCCGGGCCGCGGATGCGCGGCAAGCGGATCGTCGTCGACCCCGGGCACGGCGGCCTCGACCGCGGCGTCCAGGTCGCGGGGGTGTGCGAGGCCGACCTGATGTGGGACCTCGCCCGCCGGCTCGTCGGGCGCATGTCCGCCACCGGCATGGAGGCGCTGCTCTCCCGCCGGGAGGACACCTGCCCGGCCGAGGCCGAGCGCGCCGCGTTCGCGAACGAGGCGAACGCCGACCTCGTGCTCTCGCTTCACGCTGACGCGAACCGGAGCATGTACGCCCAGGGCCTCGCCACCTTCCACTTCGGCAACGGCTCGGGCGCCACCTCCACCGTGGGGGAGGCGCTCGCCGGGCTGATCCAGCGCGAGCTGCTCACCCGCACGGCGATGCTGGACTGCGGGAGCCAGGCCCGTACGTGGGAGCTGCTGCGGCTCACGCAGATGCCGGCCGTCCGCGTGGAGCTCGGCTACCTCACGCACATCGGCGACCGGACCAAGCTGCTCGACCCCGGCTTCCGCGACGTGGTGGCCGAGGGCATCCTCGTGGCCGTCAAGCGGCTGTACCTGCTCGGTCAGAACGACCAGCCGACGGGCACGTTCACGTTCTCCGACGTGTTGGCCCACGAGATCAACCGGAACCAGGCCCAGGCCATCTGAGGCCGGGAGAATCGATCTCAGGGCCGGGAACGGCCGATCGCCGGTTCCCGCGCCCCTGGGTCACACCGATGTAGTTCAGTCGCTCAGCGGCCCGTACAGCGCGCCCTCAGATCGCGCGTACGCGCGCACCGGCCGGGGTGGGTACCCGGTACCCGGGCTGCCCGACGGGCGCCGCGGCCTGCATCGGGATCGTGACGGTCCCGAGGAGTTGCTCGAGCGCGTGCTCGACGTCCTCCTTCCACGTGATCCCCGAGCGGAGCTCCATCCGCAGCCGGGGCCAGCGCGGGTGCGGCCGGACCGTCTTGAACCCGACGCTGCGCAGGAAGTCGGCCGGGATGATGCAGCCGGGCTCGGAGCCGGGCCGCGCCTCGCCGAACGCCTCGACGGCCTTCACGCCACGGCGGGTGAGGTCCTTCACCACGGACTGGGCGAGCATGCGGCCGAGGCCCTCGCCGGCGTACTCCGGCATGACCTGGAGAGTGGTGAGCAGGACGGCGTCGGCACTCACGGGGCCGGTGGGCATCTCGGTGGCGCGGGGGACCGCGGAGGGCGGCGCGTACATGACGTAGCCGGCGGGCGCACCGCGAACGTAGACGATCTTCCCGCAGGAACCCCACTCGAGCAGGATCTCCGAGACCCAGGCCTCCTTCTCGAGATCGGTGGTGCCGAACTCCTCGGCCTGTTTGGCGAGGTGCGGTGCGAGCTCCCAGAAGACGCAGGAGCGACAACGCTTAGGGAGGTCCCCCAGGTTGTCGAGGTTGACCGCGGCGACGTGCCAGGACAACGTGCTACCTCCGGGCGGCCGACCCGATCGGGTTCCGCGTGGTCGAGAGCCCCCGCGTGATCACGAAGGCCGTTCGATGGTAGGTCGGTCCGGGCCCCTGCGACACCCCGGCTGCTGCGACCGGTGTCTCAGCCTCGCCGAAGGGCAGGCTGTACACCCGTCCCGGTTACACTCAGGAGCCACTTTCGCTCCCCGAGGCTGCGCGCGCGTGGCCGCAGGGCGGCGATCGGCGCCGATGTTCGCTCCGCGAGCTCCGCTCAGCCGTCGACCTGGAGGATCCACCGTGACGATCCCGCCGTCCCCGCAGCAGCCCGACGTCTCCGTCGAGCGGGCGGCGGCAGCCGCGCCGGTCCCTCCCACGGAGCGGTTCGCAGCACGGACCTCCGGGATGGTCGCCTCCGAGATCCGCGCCCTCTTCGCCGTCGCCAGCCGGCCCGAGGTCGTCTCGCTCGCGGGCGGCATGCCCAATCTCGCCGCCCTCCCGCTCGACGAGCTGTCCGCCGAGATCGGCGACCTCGTCGCCCGCGAGGGGCAGGTCGCGCTGCAGTACGGCTCCGCCCAGGGCGTGCCGGCGCTGCGCGCGCAGATCTGCGACGTCATGCGTGAGGAGGGGATCGAGGCCGACCCGAACGACGTCGTCGTGACCGTCGGGTCGCAGATGGCCCTCGACCTCGTCACCCGGCTGTTCTGCGACCCGGGCGACGTGGTGCTCGCCGAGGGACCCTCGTACGTCGGCGCGCTGGGCAGCTTCGCCGCCTACCAGGCGCGCGTGGTCCACGTGGCGATGGACGAGCACGGGCTCGTCCCGGCGCTGCTGGAGGAGGCGCTGCGCTCGCTCGCGGCGCGCGGCATCACCCCGAAGTTCCTCTACACGATCCCGAACTTCCACAACCCCGCCGGCGTGACCATGGCCGTCGAGCGGCGGCAGCGGGTGCTGGACCTCTGCGCGGAGTACGGGGTGGGCGTCGTCGAGGACAACCCGTACGGGCTGTTGGGCTTCAGCGGCACGCTGTACCCGGCGCTGCGGTCGATGGACCGCTCGGTCATCTACCTCGGGTCCTTCTCCAAGACGTTCGCCTCCGGCCTGCGGGTCGGGTGGGCGCTGGTGCCGCCGGCGGTCCGGGACCGGCTGGTGCTGGCCGCCGAGTCCGCCACGCTCTGCCCGCCGAGCTTCACGCAGATGGTCGTGTCCCGGTACCTGGAGAAGCACGACTGGCGGGCGCAGGTGAAGGCCTACACCGAGCAGTACCGCGAGCGGCGGGACGCGATGCTGACCGCGCTCGACACGTACCTGCCCGAGGGCTGCACGTGGACCGTGCCGGACGGCGGCTTCTACGTCTGGGTCACGCTGCCGGAGGGGGTCGACGCCAAGGCGATGCTGCCGCGCGCCGTCACCGCCCGCGTGGCGTACGCGTCGGGCACCGGGTTCTACGCCGACGGGCTCGGCAGCCGGCAGCTGCGGCTCTCGTACTGCTACCCGACGCCGGAGCGCATCACCGAGGGCGTCCGCCGCCTCGCCGGGGTCATCGAGGCCGAGCTGGAGGTGCGGCGCACCTTCGGCCTCCCCGCCGCGCCGGCGCCCGAGCTCCGGAGGGGGTCCCACACTCCGAGCCCCGACACGGCCTGATCTCCGCTCCGCCGAACGCCCCGCGGTCCCCTCCGCGGGGCGTTCGGCGTTGAAGCGGTGTTTCACGTGAAACGCTGCCGTGGAGTGGGCGGGGCTCGCCCACGGGCATGCCGTGTTGCCTCCGGGCCGCGCCGTTTCACGTGAAACAGCGCGGACCGGGCGCGGGGGTGGCCGGAGGCGTGGCGCAGAATGCCCCGGTGAGCGATCGAAGCGTGGCCGTGCTGGCGGGTGGGCTGTCCCACGAGCGTGAGGTGTCCCTGCGATCCGGGCGCCGGTTGGCCGGCGCACTCCGCGCCAGCGGGCTGGAGGTCCGCGAGTGGGACGCCGACGCCGCGCTGCTCGAGCGCCTGCGCACCGAGCGCCCCGACGCCGCGATCGTCGCGCTGCACGGGGGAGAGGGCGAGAACGGGGCGGTGCAGGCCGTCCTGGAGCTCCTCGGGGTGCCGTTCGTCGGCACGACGTCCTCGGCGTGCCGCCGCGCCTGGGACAAGCCGACCGCGAAGGCCGAGCTCGCGCGCTCCGGCCTCGACACCCCGGACTGGGTCGCGCTGCCGCACACGACCTTCCGCGAGCTGGGCGCCCAGGCCGTGCTCGACGCGATGGTGGACCGGCTCGGGCTGCCGCTGATGCTCAAGCCGGACCAGGGCGGCTCCGCTCTCGGGGCTCAGGTGGTCCGCTCGGCCGCCGAGCTGCCGTCGGCGATGGTCAGCTGCCTCGCCTACGCCGACACGGTCCTCGCCGAGCGGTTCGCCACCGGCACCGAGGTCGCCGTGTCCGTGGTGCACGACGGCGCCGAGCCGCGCGCGCTGCCGCCGGTCGAGGTCGACGTCCCCGGCGGCGTCTACGACTACACCGCCCGCTACACGCAGGGGGCCGCGAGCTTCCACTGCCCGGCGCGGCTGCCCGACGACGTCCTGGACCGCCTCCGCGAGACCGCCCTCCAGGCGCACGCCCTGCTCGGGCTCCGCGACGTCTCCCGTATGGACGCCGTCGTCGACGCCGACGGGCGCGTCCAGATCCTCGAGGTGAACGTGTCGCCCGGCCTCACCGACACGTCGTTGCTCCCCACCGCCGTCGCGGCCGAGGGGAGCGACCTGGGCACCGTCTTCGCGGCCCTCGTGGAGCGCGCCGTCGAGCGGGGATGATGTTCCACGGGGAACGGCGCCGCGCCGTTCCCCGTGCGAGGGCTCAGCCCCGCTCGATCAACCCGGCGATGCGCTCGAGGTCCTCCGCGGACCCGAACTCGACGACGAGCCGTCCCTTCCGGGCGCCCATCTCCACCTTGACGGTGGTGTCGAAGCGGTCGGAGAGGCGAGTGGCCAGCTCGGTCATCCCCTCGGTCGGCGCCGGACGGGAGCGGGACTGCCGCTGCTTGCCCGGCGACCGCTCGTTGCGCGCGAGCACGACCGCTTCCTCGGTCGCGCGCACCGACATGCCCTCGGCGACGATCCGCGCGGCGAGCTCCTCCTGGGCCTCGGCGTCGTCGAGCCCGAGGAGGGCGCGCGCGTGGCCGGCGGAGAGTACGCCCGCGGCGACCCGGCGCTGGACGGCCACGGGGAGGCGCAGCAGCCGGATCATGTTGGTGACCACGGGCCTGCTGCGGCCGATGCGGTCGGCCAGCTCGGTCTGGGTCACGCCGAACTCCGCGAGGAGCTGCTCGTACGCGGCGGCCTCCTCGAGCGGGTTGAGCTGGACGCGGTGGATGTTCTCCAGCAGCGCGTCACGCAGCATCTCGTCGTTGCCGGTGCGCCGCACGATCGCCGGCAGCACCTCGAGGCCGGCCTGCTGCGATGCCCGCCACCGCCGCTCGCCCATGACGAGCTCGTAGCTCCCGGAGCCCTTCTCGCGCACCACGATGGGCTGCAGCAGCCCGAACTCGCGGATCGAGTGCGCCAGCTCGGCGAGGTGCTCCTCGTCGAACTGGCTGCGCGGCTGCTTCGGGTTCGGCCGGATCGACGCGACCGGGATCTCCCGGTAGACCGCGCCCGCCTCGGCGACGGCCCCGATCGGTGCGGCCCCGTCGGTGGGCGCGCCCCGGTCCCACGACTCCGGCACGTGCGCCGACGGCGTCGGGGGAGAGAGGCGGGTCGGGGGCTCGCCCGGAGGCGCCGTGGGGATCAGCGCGGCCAGGCCGCGGCCCAGCCCGCCCTTGCGCTCGGCCATCTACGCCCCGTTCGTCTCCGGCCCGCCCATCCGCGAGCCGTACTGCGCGATCTCCCGGGCGGCGTCGACGTAGCTCATCGCGCCGCGCGACCCGGGGTCGTAGGCGAGCACCGTCTGGCTGTAGCCCGGGGCCTCGGAGACCTTCACGCTGCGCGGGATGACCGTCCGCAGCACGGTGCCGCCGAAGTGCTGGCGCACCTCCGAGGTGACCTGGTCGGCGAGCTTGGTGCGGCCGTCGTACATGGTCAGCAGGATCGTCGACACGTGCAGCGCGGTGTTGAGGTGCGACCGCACGAGGTCGATGTTGCTCAGCAGCTGGCCGAGCCCCTCCAGCGCGTAGTACTCGCACTGGATCGGGATCAGCACCTCGGCGGCCGCGACGAGCGCGTTGACCGTCAGCAGGCCGAGCGAGGGCGGGCAGTCGATCAGGACGTAGTCGACGGCGAGCTCGTCGAGTACCTCGTCGGACAGCGCCTGCCGCAGCCGGGACTCCCGGGCGACCATGCTGACCAGTTCGATCTCGGCACCGGCCAGGTCGATCGTGGCGGGCACGCACAGCAGGTTGTCCGACGCCGTGCTCACCGCCGCGGCCTCGACGATCCCGATCTCACCGAGCAACGCCTCGTAGATCGACGGGGTGCCGGCGCGGTGCTCGACGCCGAGGGCCGTGCTCGCGTTGCCCTGCGGGTCGAGGTCCACGACCAGTACTCGGAGGCCGTGCATCGCGAGCGCCGCCGCGATGTTGACGGTGCTCGTGGTCTTGCCGACGCCGCCCTTCTGGTTCGCGACGGTGAGGATCCGCCGGTGCGCCGGCTTCGGCATCGAGTGCCGGTCGGGGTGCCGCAGGCGGGCGGCACGCTCCGCTTCCTCGGCGATGGGGGTCCAGCCGATGCTCATCGTGCGGGGCCTTCCTGACGACGTGTCACGTGGAACGGCGGGATCACGAGCGCCTCCTCCGCGGCCTGCCGGCGGGCCGGCTCTCCCGTTCGACCGAGACGACGGTGCTCGGCGGGTCGACGACGCCGGCCCCGCACCGCTCGATCACCGGGGTGCCGCCGCCGAGCCTGCGGACCTCGTCGACGTCCCGGGCGATCTCGTCCGGCGCCGAGGCACCCTTCACGGCGAGCAGCCTGCCACCGACCCGGAGCAGGGGGATCGACCAGCCGGCGAGCCGGGCGAGCGGCGCGACGGCACGAGCGGTCACCACGTCCGCCCCCTCCCATCGACGCCGGATCGCATTCTCCTCGGCCCGCCCCCGCTCCACGGTGAGCGACAGGCCCAGATCGTCGATGATCTCGCCGAGCCACTCCACCCGGCGGGCGAGCGGCTCCACGAGCACGATCCGAAGATCCGGGCGAGCCAGCGCCAACGGTATCCCGGGAAGGCCCGCTCCCGAACCCACGTCGACGACCTTCGCGCCGTCCGGCACGAGTTCCGCGACGACGGCACAGTTCAGGACGTGCCGGTCCCACAGGCGGTCGGTCTCGCGCGGGCCGATGAGGCCGCGCTCGACACCGGACGTCGCGAGGTGCTCGACGTACCGGGCGGCGAGGTCGAGGCGGTCGCCGAAGACCTTCTCCGCCGGGGCGGGGGGATGTTCCACGTGAAACCGTCCAGATTCTGGAGGGGCCGGACACGCCCGCGCCCTCCGGTCCGATGCGGACACGGAGGGCGCGGGCGGGTGCTGGGGTGCGGGTCCCGGGGGACCCGGCCTCACTTGTCGCGGAAGACGACGACCTGCCGGCGCGGCTCCTCGCCCTCGCTCTCGCTGGAGACGCCCTTCACCGCGGCGACCGCGTCGTGCACCACCTTGCGCTCGAACGGGGTCATCGGGCGGAGCCGCACCGACTGCCCCGAGTCCTTGACCTCCTGCGCGGTCCGGGTGCCGAGCTCGGTGAGCTCGTCCCGGCGGGTCTGCCGCCAGCCGGCGATGTCCAGCATCAGCCGGCTGCGATTGCCCGACGCCTGCTGCACGGCGAGCCGGGTCAGCTCCTGCAGTGACTCCAGTGCCTGGCCCCGGTCGCCCACGAGCTTCACGAGGTCCTCGCCGCCGTCGATGCTGACGATGGCCCGGCCGGCCTCGACGTCGAGATCGATGTCGCCGTCGTAGTCCAGGATGTCGAGCAGGCGCTCGAGGTAGTCGCCCGCGATGTCACCCTCTTTGATCAGCTGGTCCTCGGACCCGCTTTCCGCGGTCTTCGGCACGTGTGTCTCCTCTCCACGTTGCGCTCGTCCGCTCCGCCCGGGCGGGTCGGACGAGGTGAGCGGGCGGCGTCGCCCGGCCGCCCGCTCGAAGGTCCGTCGAGGTCGGGGTCGCGTCGCCGCGCCCGCCGACCTCGTGTCACCGACGCTTCTTGCCCTTCCGGGCCTGCGTCCGGTTGCCGCCGCCACCGGGGCGCCCGCCCTGGCCGGCCGGCCGGTTCGCCGGCTTCCCGCCCACGGGCTTCGCTCCCGGCTTCGGCTTGTTCACGGGCTTGGCGCCCGGCTTCTTCGCGGGCGCGGCCGACGGGTCGCCGTCGCCGCTGCCGTTGGAGTCGATCTCCACCTCGTCGGCGGGCGCCGCACCGTTCGTGGCCCCGTCGGTCACGCCGCGCACGTCGCGCTGCGGCTTCTGGCCCGGCTTCGGGGCGAGGGAGTTGCGCTGCGCGGTCGCCTGCTCCTTCTTCTCGGCCTCCTCGGCGTCGATCTTCTTGTAGACGACGTACTGCTGGCCGAGGGTCCAGAGGTTGTTCGCGACCCAGTAGAAGAGGATCGCCAGCGGCAGGAACGGGCCACCGACCACGACACCGATCGGGAACACGTACAGCATCAGCTTGTTCATGATCGCGGTCTGCGGGTTCGCCATGGCCGCGGGGTTGGCCGCCTGGCGAGCGACCGAGTGCCGCGCGGTGATGTGCGTGAAGATGCCCGCGAGGATCATCAGCGGGATCATGACGATCAGCTGGCTGGTGAGGTTGCCGCCGAGCTCGGCGAGGGTCGTCGTGGAGTACTGCGTGTTGATGACGGTGGCGCCGAGCTTGGCGCCGAAGAAGGTCGAGTCGACGAACGACCGGACCTCGTCCGCGCCGAAGAAGTAGTTCTCGGTCTTGCCCGGCTTGAACTCGCGCAGGACGTGGAACAGACCGATGAACACCGGGACCTGCACCAGGACCGGCAGACAGCCGCCGAGCGGGTTCGCCCCGTTCTCCGACTGGAGCTTCTGCATCTCCGCGGCGAGCTTCTGCTTGTCGTTGGCGTACTTCTTCCGGAGCTTCTGCATCTCCGGCGCCATCTCCTGCATCTTCCGCATGGAGCGGACCTGCCCGACGAAGGGCTTGTACAGGATGGCGCGCAGGGTGAAGACCAGGAAGATCACCGCGAGCACCCAGGAGATGCCCGAGTCCGCGCCGAACACGTAGCCGAACGCCTTGTGCCAGACCCACATGATGAACGACACGGGGTAGTAGATGAAGTTCAGCACGGCGCTTGCTCCTCGCACTTCTCAGTGCAGTCGGCGGCTCGACGGTCGTCGGGGCGGGCGGGGCGATCGGGTTCCTCGGGCTCCGGGGCCTGTTCCGGGGCCCGGGGTGGTACCGGGTCCACCCCGCCAGGGTGCCACGGGTGGCAGCGCAGCAGCCGTCGCACGGCCAGCCACGTGCCGCGCGCCGCGCCGTGCACCTGCACGGCCTCGAGCGCGTAGACGCTGCAGCTCGGGTAGAAGCGGCAGGTCGGGGGCAGCGCGGGGGAGATCCAGCGCTGGTAGACGCGCACCGCGCCGATCAGGACGCGGGCCAGGGGGGAGGGGCTCACCGGGCGGGCTCCCGGCCCCGCAGCTTCTTCGACGCGGAGCGCAGCGCGGAGTCCAGGTCCGCGCCGAGCTCGGCGGAGGTCGCCGCGGCGGCGGGCGGGAGCGCCCGCACGACGAGCGACGACCCGGTCGGCAGGGTGCCGAGCCGGGTCGCGACGAGATGACGCAACCGCCGGGCCACGCGGTGGCGGACCACCGCGTTCCCGACGGCCTTGCTCACGACGAACCCGGCCCGCGGCGGAGCCTGCGAGGCCGGGTCGGTGGTGGACGCCATGTCCAGATGGACGACGAGCCGGGAGCGACCCGCACGGCGGCCGTGGCGGATCGTCGAGGCGAACTCGTCCCGACGGGTCAGCCGGGCGCCGGCGGGCAGCACTCCGACGGCGCGGGGATCAGGCCGAGAGCTGCGAGCGGCCCTTGCGGCGGCGCGCAGAGATGATCGCGCGCCCGGCGCGCGTGCGCATCCGAAGCCGGAAGCCGTGCGTCTTGGCCCGGCGGCGGTTGTTCGGCTGAAAGGTGCGCTTGCTCACGGTCGACTCTCCCGGTCGACGGCGCCGCGGGGTGCTCGGGCCGTCGGTAGCTTCTGATCTCGGTCGTGCGCGGCGGCAGCGTCTGCTGTGTCGGGGCACGCGGACGTGCCGGCGACGGGCCGCGCCTGCAGACCAGGGTACGCAGCCGCTTCCGAGCGGTGCAAACCACCCCCGCGGCGGCCCCGAGCCCTGTGACGACGAGGGTGCGCTGCGTGATCGCCGCAGGTTGGGACGGGGGCGTCGGACGGGTCCGTACAGGCTCCCGACCTGCGCATCTTGTGACCTCGGGCCGGTCGTTGTTAGCGTGCGGGCTTCGCAGTTCCATCCGGGGGGATCGGGGCTTCTCCGACTGTCACCACGACGGACGCTGCGGGCGCGCGCCCGACAGGAGGGTGGTCGCGGCCCGCCGTACTCCCCTGCGTACGGTCTACGCACATGTGTGGATAAGTCTGGGGATGCCCAGCCCATGCCGACGAGACGACGAACGAGGTCGTGCCCACCGCTCCCCACGGTCGGCACGCGGAGAGGGGCCGAGCGGTGGCCGAACCCGGTGACCTCGCCCAGGTGTGGAGCCTGGTCATCGCCGACCTCGCCGGACCCGCGACGGATCCGGGTTCGCCCGGGCTGTCCGCGCAGCAGCGCGCCTTCCTGCGGCTGACCCGCCCGCTCGGGCTCCTCGACGGCACGGCGCTGCTCGCCGCGCCCAGCGAGTTCGCGAAGGACGCGATCGAGCGGATCCTCCGGCGCCCGATCAGCGACGCCATCGGCCGTCACATGGGCGTGCAGGTGAACCTCGCGGTCGTGGTCGACGCCAACGCCGCCTCGGGCGGGACGGACGTCCCGGACCCGCCGTCGCGCGTGCGGCCCGGCGCCCCGTCGCTCGGCGAGATCGCCGACGGCCGCAGCCCGGTCGCGGCGGCCCCTCTGCCCGGCATGGCGCCCCCTGCACCGCACGGGCCGGACGGCGCGGTGCAGGACGCGCCCACCCCGCCGTCGGGCATCCCGGTGGACCCGGGCGCGGCCGCGGCGCTCCCCGAGCCCGCCGGCGTCGACCACGCCGAGCCGCCTGTCCCCGGCGAAGCCGGCCCGCTGACCCCCGGCCGTCCCGAGGTGTGGCCGACCTACTCGGCCCCGCAGGCGGGCGACCCGGTCGCGCCGCGCTCGCAGACCCGGCTGAACGAGAAGTACACCTTCGACACCTTCGTCATCGGGGCGTCGAACCGCTTCTCGCACGCGGCCGCGGTGGCGGTGGCCGAGGCGCCGGCGCGCGCGTACAACCCGCTCTTCATCTGGGGCGAGTCCGGGCTGGGCAAGACCCACCTGCTCCACGCGGTGGGGCACTACGCGCAGCGGCTCTTCCCGGGGATGCGGGTGCGGTACGTCAGTACCGAGGAGTTCACGAACGACTTCATCAACTCGCTGCGCGACGACCGCAAGGTCGCCTTCCAGCGTCGCTACCGGGACGTCGACGTCCTGCTGGTCGACGACATCCAGTTCCTGGAGGGGAAGGAGGGGACCCAGGAGGAGTTCTTCCACACCTTCAACACCCTCCACAACGCGAACAAGCAGATCGTCGTCTCCTCCGACCGGCCGCCGAAGCGCCTCGAGACCCTCGAGGACCGCATGCGCACGCGGTTCGAGTGGGGCCTGATCACCGACATCCAGCCGCCCGAGCTGGAGACGCGCATCGCGATCCTCCGGAAGAAGGCCGCGCAGGACCGGCTCGCGGTGCCCGGGGACGTCCTGGAGTTCATCGCCGAGCGCATCGAGCGGAACATCCGCGAGCTCGAGGGCGCGCTGATCCGCGTGACGGCCTTCGCCTCGCTCAACCGGCAGCCGGTCGACACCCAGCTCGCCGAGATCGTGCTGCGCGACCTCATCCCCGACTCGGCCGCCTCCGAGATCACCGCGCCGACGATCATGGCGGTCACCGCCGAGTTCTTCGACGTGACGATGGAGGAGCTCTGCGGGCCGGGGAAGACGAAGGCCCTCGCGCAGGCCCGCCAGATCTCCATGTACCTGTGCCGCGAGCTCACCGACCTCTCGCTGCCGCGCATCGGACAGACCTTCGGCGGCCGCGACCACACCACGGTCATGCACGCGGACAAGAAGATCCGCAACGAGATCTCGCTGCGTCGCAAGACCTTCGAGCAGGTGCAGGAGCTCACCGCCCGCATCAAGCAGCGCGCCCGGCACTGACCGTCCGCGGGTGCCGCCTCCACTCGACCGCCGTGTGGATGCGCGACCGATCGACCGCGACGACACCTTCTGCGAGCACCGTCCGGAACCCTCCTCACGCCCGTGTCCGAGCCGGCGTTCGCGAGCGCCGTCCGGGCAGTGCGCCCGACCGTGATCACCGACGCCACGCCCGCCCGAGTCGCGCTCCCGCACCTCCCGACTCGCGGCCCCGCTTCTCCCGACTCGCGGCCCCGCTTCTCCCGACTCGCGGCCCCACGACTCCCGGCTCGGGAGGGCCTCCGAGCAGCCGTGATGCCGAGTTGTCCCCAGCCATCCCCAGCTTCCGGAGCGCCGGACACCACCCGATGGCCCGAGCCGCCCGATCTCGCACCGTCACCGCCTGCGCCGGACCACCTGCACCCACACGGCTCATCGCGAACGGGCCCCAGCGGCCGTCTCAGCGCCTCTCCGCAGCATGCGGAGTGACCGCCACGGAGATCCACTTCCGCTCCGGCGCCTCCCACACCTCCCGGCCGTGATCTCCATCCGGTAGAGATCGAAATCGCCCGCGTGTCGCTCCCGCACTCACCGCTCGTCGTCCGGTAGTGGGCGTTCGGCGCACGGCCGGCCCAGCGGCGCGCTCCCAGCGTGACCGCTCCGCTCACATTCCGTTGCGGAACGTGTGCAGGGCGGGACTTCTGAGGGTGCCGCCCGTCGCCACCGGGTTGCCGCGACGACGCCGACCGGTCGCACAGCGTGGACGCACGGCCACGCTTCACCCACATCTGGGGACAACTCTGTGGATTGTCGTGCCGGAGCCCGTGGACGGACGCCCCGAGAACAGTGGACAACTCCCCGCCGGGACGGGGATGGGCGTCGGACAACCTCGCGAGAACGCCGGCCATCCACGGCCCGCCGCGTCCGTCCCGACTCGGTCCCGAGGCTCGGTCCCCAGGACGCCGCACCGCGCGACCTGCGACGACGTCGCCCATCCACACTGTGCACAGGACCTGTCTCTGCTTCTGGAGTTCTCTCTTCGAAGAACTACAAGAGAAAGAAGGGGGTGGATGGAGGACACGGACGGGGCACGAGCGGATCTCCGCCCACCGCTCGCCGGACGGCGACCGGGCGACGTGACACCCGGCCGCGGGAGGCTCTACGGTGAGTCGGCCGATCCCGGACCGCCGGGTCGTCGGCGGGATCCCCGGGGGAGCCGTTCGCGGCCCAGCCGCCGGACCCGTCGGGGACCCACCTCGTCCGGGCTCCTCACAGCCCGTCCCGTGTGCCCGCCTCCTGGTCACACCCAGTGACCACCGGTGAAAGGTCTCCCTCGCCATGAAGTTCCGGGTCGAACGCGACGTCCTCGCCGACGCTGCCGCCTGGGTGGCACGCAGCCTGCCCGCGCGGCCGCCGGTTCCGGTCCTGGGCGGTGTCCTGATCGACGCCGCCTCGGGGGAGGGCGGCGACCGGCTCACCGTCTCCGGGTTCGACTACGAGACCTCGGCCCGCGTGGAGCTCGACGCGACGATCGGCGACCCGGGCCAGGTGCTCGTCTCCGGCCGGCTGCTCGCGGACATCACCCGCGCCCTGCCGAACAAGCCGGTCGACCTCGTGGTCGACGGCGCCCGGGCCACGATCAACTGCGGGAACAGCCGGTTCTCGCTGCCGATCATGCCGGTGGAGGACTACCCGCAGCTGCCGGCGATGCCGCAGCGCGCCGGCACGGTCGACGCCGCCGAGCTGGCCGGGGCGGTCGCCCAGGTCGCCGTCGCCGCGGGCCGGGACGACACGCTGCCGATGCTCACCGGCGTCCGGCTCGAGATCGAGGGCTCGCGGCTGACCCTGGCGGCGACCGACCGGTTCCGCCTCGCGGTCCGCGAGCTCGACTGGCAGCCCGAGGACTCCGGCGTCTCCACCGCCGTGCTCATCCCGGCGAAGACCCTCTCGGACGTCGCGAAGACGCTGGCCGGCACCGGCACCGTCGAGATCGCGCTCTCCGCGGGCGACGGCATGCTCGGCCTCACCGGCGGCGGCCGCCGCGCCACCACGCGGCTGCTCGACGCCGAGTTCCCGCGCTTCCGCCAGCTGATCCCGGCCGAGCACACCACGGCGGCCGAGCTCGAGGTCGCGGCGCTCGTCGAGGCGATCAAGCGCGTCTCGCTGGTCGCGGACCGGGTCGCGCAGATCCGGCTGGAGTTCGGCGAGGAGGGGCTGCGGCTCGCGGCCGGCGGTGAGGACGTCGGCAGCGCCGAGGAGGAGCTGCCGTGCGCGCTCGACGGCTCCGCGCTGACCATCGCGTTCAACCCCGGCTACCTGCTCGACTCGCTGGGCGCGCTGCACACCGAGAAGGCGCAGCTCACCTTCACCACGCCGAACCGGCCCGCCCTGGTGCGCCCGGTCGTCCCGCCGGCCGACGGCGAGGACGCGGGCGACGTACCCGGCGATCCGGGGTACCTCCACCTGCTGATGCCGGTCCGCCTGCCGGGCTGAGCGGAGCCCGCGGAGCGACTGTCAGCGCGTGAGCGGAGCGCGCTCCGACTGATCGTCGCGCCGTCCGATGCGGCACGATGGGTCCCGGCGCCGGCCGGCGCGGGACCCTCGAGCGAGCTGTAGGGAGCGGGACGTGCAACTCGGACTGATCGGCCTGGGCCGCATGGGCGGGAACATGCGGGACCGGGTGCGCGCGGCGGGTCACGAGGTCGTCGGGTTCGACCCGCGGCCCGAGGTGACCGACGTGCCGTCGCTCGAGGACCTCGCGAAGGCGCTCTCCGCGCCGCGGGTGGTCTGGGTGATGGTGCCCTCCGGCGAGCCGACCCGCTCCACGGTTCGCGCGCTGGCTGACATCCTCGAACCCGGCGACCTGGTGATCGACGGCGGCAACTCCCGCTACACCGACGACGCCCCGAACGCGGAGCTGTTGCACGGCAAGGGGATCGGCTACGTCGACTGCGGCGTGTCCGGCGGCATCTGGGGCAAGGACAACGGCTACGGCCTGATGGCGGGCGGCGCCCCGGAGCACATCGAGCTCGCCATGCCGATCTTCGACGCGCTGCGCCCGGAGGGCCCGCGCGAGGAGGGCTTCGCCCACGCCGGCCCGGTCGGCGCCGGCCACTTCTCGAAGATGGTGCACAACGGCATCGAGTACGGCCTGATGCAGGCCTACGCCGAGGGCTTCGAGCTCATGGAGGCCTCGCCGCTGGTCGAGGACGTGCCCGGGGTGATCCAGGCGTGGTCGCGCGGCACCGTCGTCCGGTCCTGGCTGCTGGACCTGCTGGTCAACGCGCTGCGCGACGACCCGCACCTGGCCGACCTCGAGGGCTACGTCGACGACTCCGGCGAGGGCCGGTGGACGATCGAGGAGGCCATCCAGCACGCCGTCCCGCTGCCGGTGATCTCCGCGGCGCTGTTCGCGCGCTTCGCCTCCCGGCAGGACGAGTCGCCCGCGATGAAGGCCGTCGCGGCGCTGCGCAACCAGTTCGGCGGGCACGCGGTGAAGAAGGCCGCCGGACCGGCCGGCGCCCCCGGGGACGTCGCGGGACCCAGCTCGGGCACCGGCTCCACCCACGGCTGAGGTAGACCTACGAGGTGCATCTCCGTCGGCTCGCCGTCGAGGACTTCCGCTCCTGGGAACGCGCGGAGCTCCTCCTGGAACCGGGCGTCACCGTCCTGGTCGGGTCGAACGGCGTCGGCAAGACGAACCTGGTCGAGGCGATCGGGTACCTCGCCACGCTCGGCTCGCACCGGGTCGCCACCGATGCGCCGCTGATCCGGCGCGGCGCCCAGCGCGCCATCGTCCGCGGCCAGGTCGTGCACCAGGGCCGCGAGCTGAACGTCGAGCTGGAGATCACCGCCGGGAAGGCCAACCGGGCGCGGGTCAACCGCGCGCCGGTGGCGCGGCCGCGCGAGATCCTCGGCATCCTGCGCAGCGTCCTGTTCGCGCCGGAGGACCTCGCCCTCGTCCGCGGCGACCCCGGCGAGCGCCGGCGGTTCCTCGACGAGCTGCTCGTGGCGCGCTACCCGCGCTACGCCGGCGTGCGCAGCGACTACGAGCGCGTGCTCCGGCAGCGGTCCGCCCTGCTGAAGACCGCACGCAACCGCCACGCCGACCTCTCCACGCTCGAGGTGTGGGACGGGCACCTCGCCCGGCACGGCGCCGCGCTGCTGGCCGGCCGGCTGGACCTGGTCGAGGGCATCGCGCCGCACGCCGAGAAGGCCTTCGCCGAGGTGGCGCCGTCGTCGGACCCGCTGACGCTGGTTTACCGGTGCTCGATCCCCGGCGAGCTGCCCCCCTCGCCGCAGGAACTGGAGGCGCTCCTCCTCGACGAGCTGGCGCAGGTGCGCCGGCAGGAGATCGAGCGCGGGGTGTGCCTGGTCGGCCCGCACCGCGACGACCTGCTGCTCAACCTCGGCGAGGGCCCGGCCAAGGGATACGCGAGCCACGGCGAGTCGTGGGCGATCGCCCTCGCGCTGCGGCTGGCCTCCTACCGCCTGCTGAAGGCCGACGACGTCGAGCCCGTCCTCATTCTCGACGACGTGTTCGCCGAGCTGGACGCGCAGCGGCGGCGCGCGTTGTCCGCGGTCGCCGCTGAGGCGGAACAGGTCGTCGTGACGGCGGCGGTCGCGGAGGACGTCCCGGCGGAGCTGCTGGGGACGCGCTTTGCGGTGGGCGGTGGATCGGCGGTACGGGTCGAACCGGACACACGACCGCCGAACACCACCTGACGTGCGACGGAACGGAAGACGTCGAGCGTCCCCCGGACGGGCGCTCCTGGGGACAAGGTTGTGGATACTGTGGATAACTCCCGCTCCTCTCGTGACTCCCGTCACAAGACACCGCCCGCCGCGGCCGATCGACCGTCGGACCGTCCGGTAACCCACAACCCTGTCCACACCCCTGGGGACGAAACCGCTCGTACCGCTCGGCGCGAGGGGGAGGAACCGGTCGGCGACGGTGGGCGGCGCGGCGCCGACCTCGCCCGGGACGCGCTCGCGGCGGCCCGGGAGGCCAACGCCCAGAAGCGGCAGGAGCGGGAGGCCGAGCAGCGCGGCGGGCGACCGAAGGGCTTCGGCCGGGGTCGCCGCCGGCGCTGGTCCGGCCCCGGGCCGGACAACCGCGACCCGCAGCCGTTCGGCCGGGTGGTGTCCCGGGTGGCGATGGACCGCGGCTGGTCCTCGCGGCTGACCGACGCGACGGTGCTGGGCCGCTGGCACACGCTCGTCGGCCCGGACATCGCCGACCACTGCACGCCGGTCTCGCTGCGGGACGGCGAGCTGACCCTGCAGGCGGAGTCGACCGCCTGGGCCACGCAGCTGCGGACGTTGCAGCGCCAGCTGCTGCAGCGGCTCGCCGGGGCGGTGGGGCCGGACGTCGTGCGCCGGATCCGCGTGGTCGGCCCGAGCGGGCCGAGCTGGCGGCACGGTCCCCGCCACGTCCGCGGCCGCGGCCCCAGGGACACGTACGGCTGATACTGCGAGGGAGTGCTGGACCCGGGCGGCCATCCGGGGGCCGTCGGAGGCGGAGCCCCGACTGTCGGGACACGTACGGCTGACCCGCCCCGACGCACTCCTCGACCAGCACGAACGGCGCTCGCGCTCACGAGGACGGGGCGAAGGTGCCGTTCGGTCGTCCCGGCGGTGACGGGACGGGGACGACCGTTCGCGTCCGCCAGAGGCCCACTCAGCGCCACATGACGCCGCAGCAGCGCCGTCCGACCCCCGTTCCCGCCGTCCGGACCCGTTTCGGCCCACGATCGCGCCGCTGTGACGATTCTGGACGTGTCCTAGCCGCGTTCCTGTCGGGCCGGACCGGTAGAATCATCAGTAGTGCCGTGCGGGTCCCCGTGCCCCGCCCGGTCCTCGCCGGTACCGGCGCGTGTCCCGCGCGTCCCCGGGCCGGCTCTCGTGGCGAGGAGACCAACAGCCCGTGGCGGAGAAGAAGAGCGGCTACAGCGCGTCGTCGATCACGGTCCTCGAGGGCCTGGAGGCCGTCCGCAAGCGCCCCGGCATGTACATCGGCTCCACCGGCGAGCGCGGTCTGCACCACCTCATCTGGGAGGTCGTGGACAACGCGGTCGACGAGGCGATGGCCGGGTACGCGACGCGTGTCGAGGTGACCCTGACCGCCGACGGCGGCGTCCGGGTGGTGGACGACGGCCGCGGCATCCCGGTCGACATGCACCCGGTGGAGAAGAAGCCGGCCGTCGAGGTCGTGCTCACCGTGCTGCACGCGGGCGGCAAGTTCGACGGCAAGTCCTACGCGGTGTCCGGCGGCCTGCACGGTGTCGGCGTTTCCGTCGTGAACGCGCTGTCCAGCCGGCTCGACGTCGAGATCCACGTCAGCGGCCACGTCTGGACCCAGCGCTACGACCACTCCGTGCCCGGGGTGCTGCACAAGGGCGAGGCCACGAAGCGCACCGGCACCTCGATCACCTTCTGGGCCGACCCCTCGATCTTCGAGACCACGACCTACAACCTCGAGACCATCCAGCGCCGGCTGCAGGAGATGGCGTTCCTCAACAAGGGGCTGACCATCGTCCTGCGCGACGAGCGCAACGGGGACTCGGAGGAGGCCGAGGAGCCCGACGCCGAGGGCTTCGTGGCCAAGGTGAAGGAGCAGGTCTTCCACTACCCGGGCGGCCTCGAGGACTTCGTCGCGCACCTCAACAAGAGCAAGGACCCGATCCACCGGAAGGTCATCGGCTACACCGGCGAGGGCCCCGGGCACCAGATCGAGGTCGCGATGCAGTGGAACTCGGGCTACTCCGAGTCCGTCTACACGTTCGCGAACACGATCAACACGCACGAGGGCGGCACCCACGAGGAGGGCTTCCGCTCGGCGCTGACCACCACGGTCAACCGGTACGCGCGGGACAAGAAGCTGCTCAAGGAGAAGGACCCGGCGCTCTCCGGGGACGACATCCGCGAGGGCCTCGCCGCGATCGTGTCGGTCAAGGTCGCCGAGCCGCAGTTCGAGGGCCAGACCAAGACCAAGCTCGGCAACACCGAGGTCAAGTCGTTCGTGCAGAAGATCAGCAACGAGTGGCTGGCGGACTGGTTCGAGCGCAACCCGGCCGAGGCCAAGATCATCGTGAACAAGGCGGTGTCCTCGGCGCAGGCCCGGATGGCGGCCCGCAAGGCCCGCGAGCTGGTCCGGCGCAAGAGTGCGGGCGACATCGGCGGCCTGCCGGGCAAGCTGGCGGACTGCCGCTCCACCGACCCGACGAAGTCCGAGGTCTACATCGTGGAGGGCGACTCCGCGGGCGGCTCGGCCAAGTCCGGCCGGGACTCGATGTACCAGGCGATCCTGCCGATCCGGGGCAAGATCATCAACGTCGAGAAGGCCCGGATCGACCGCGTCCTCAAGAACACCGAGGTCCAGTCCATCATCACGGCGCTGGGCACCGGCATCCACGAGGAGTTCGACCTCGCGAAGCTGCGGTACCACAAGATCGTGCTGATGGCCGACGCGGACGTCGACGGCCAGCACATCCGCACGCTGCTGCTCACGCTGCTGTTCCGCTTCATGCGTCCGCTGGTCGAGGCCGGTCACGTCTTCCTGGCGAACCCGCCGCTCTACAAGATCAAGTGGTCCGGCCGTGGCTCCGAGCCCGAGTTCGCCTACTCCGACGCGGAGCGGGACGGGCTGATCGCCGCCGGCCGCGAGGCCGGCAAGAAGCTGCCCAAGGACGAGGGCGTGCAGCGGTACAAGGGCCTCGGTGAGATGAACGCCAAGGAGCTCTGGGAGACGACCATGGACCCGGCGCACCGGATGCTCTCCCGCGTCACCCTCGACGACGCCGCCACGGCGGAC
The DNA here is from genome assembly GCF_040648315.1 of Pseudonocardia sp. NPDC049154. Classification (NCBI taxonomy): domain Bacteria; kingdom Bacillati; phylum Actinomycetota; class Actinomycetes; order Pseudonocardiales; family Pseudonocardiaceae; genus Pseudonocardia; species Pseudonocardia sp. NPDC049154. The sequence goes on along the minus strand of NZ_JBEZDN010000006.1, from coordinate 52,987 downwards.
GAGCTGTTCTCCGTCCTGATGGGCGAGGACGTGGAGTCGCGGCGTTCCTTCATCACCCGCAACGCGAAGGACGTGCGGTTCCTGGACGTCTAGAACAGACGACCGTTCTAGACGTACGTACGGATCGCACGTGAGAGAAGGACGATGACCGACACCCTGGACCCCACGCTCCCACCGACCGGGCCCGCCGAGGGCGGCGGCGGCGACCGGATCGAGCCGGTCGACATCCAGCACGAGATGCAGCGCTCGTACATCGACTACGCGATGAGCGTGATCGTCGGACGCGCGCTGCCGCTGGTCGAGGACGGCCTCAAGCCGGTGCACCGGCGCGTCCTCTACTCGATGGGGGAGAACGGCTTCCGGCCGGACCGCTCCTACGTCAAGTGCGCCCGCGTCGTCGGCGAGGTGATGGGTAACTACCACCCGCACGGCGACTCGGCGATCTACGACGCGCTCGTCCGGCTGGCCCAGCCGTGGTCGATGCGCTACCCGCTGATCGACGGGCAGGGCAACTTCGGCTCGCGGGGCAACGACCCCGCGGCGGCCATGCGGTACACGGAGTGCCGCCTCTCGCCGCTCGCCCTCGCGATGTTGCAGGACATCAACGAGGACACCGTCGACCTGATCGACAACTACGACGGCAAGACGCAGGAGCCCGTCGTCCTGCCGTCGCGGGTGCCCAACCTGCTGATCAACGGCTCCGTCGGCATCGCCGTCGGCATGGCCACGAACATCCCGCCGCACAACCTGCGCGAGGTCGGCGAGGGCGTCGTCTGGGCCCTGGACAACCACGAGGCCTCGGACGAGGAGCTCCTCGACGCGCTCATGGCCCGGATCAAGGGCCCGGACTTCCCGACGGCCGGCCTGATCGTGGGGCGGGACGGCATCGAGTCCGCTTACCGCACGGGCCGTGGCTCGGTCCGGATGCGCGCGGTCGTCGAGGTCGAGGAGGACGCCAAGGGGCGCACCACCCTCGTCGTCACCGAGCTGCCGTACCAGGTCAACCCGGACAACCTCGTCGAGTCGATCGCCTCGATGATCCGGGACGGCAAGCTCACCGGGATCTCCGAGATCAACGACGAGTCGTCCGACCGTGTCGGCATGCGGATCGTCTTCACGCTGAAGCGCGACGCCGTGGCCAAGGTCGTGCTCAACAACCTCTACAAGCACAGCCAGCTGCAGTACAGCTTCGGCGTCAACATGCTGGCGATCGTCGACGGCGTGCCCCGCACGCTGCGGCTGGACCAGGTCGTCCGGAACTACATCCGGCACCAGATCGAGGTCATCGTCCGGCGCACCCGCTACCGGCTGCGCAAGGCCGAGGAGCGGGCCCACATCCTGCGTGGTCTGGTCAAGGCGCTCGACGCGCTCGACGAGGTCATCGCGCTGATCCGGGCGTCGGAGACGGTCGACGTGGCGCGGCAGGGCCTCATCGAGTTGCTCGAGGTCGACGAGATCCAGGCCCAGGCGATCCTGGACATGCAGCTGCGCCGCCTGGCGGCCCTGGAGCGGCAGAAGATCGTCGACGAGCTGGCCGAGATCGAGCTCGAGATCGCCGACTACGAGGACATCCTGGCCCGGCCCGAGCGGCAGCGGCAGATCGTCCGCGACGAGCTCATGGAGATCGTCGACAAGCACGGCGACGAGCGGCGCACCCGCCTCGTCGCCGACGACGGCGACGTCACCAACGAGGATCTCATCGCCGTCGAGGACGTGGTCGTCACGATCACCGAGACCGGCTACGCGAAGCGCACCAAGACCGACCTGTACCGGGCGCAGAAGCGCGGCGGCAAGGGAGTGCAGGGTGCCACGCTGAAGCAGGACGACATCGTCGCCCACTTCTTCGTGTGCTCCACGCACGACTGGATGCTGTTCTTCACGAACAAGGGCCGCGTGTACCGGCTCAAGGCCTACGAGCTGCCCGAGGCGAACCGCAACGCCCGCGGCCAGCACGTCGCCAACCTGCTGGCCTTCCAGCCGGACGAGCACATCGCCCAGGTCATGCAGATCAAGGACTACCAGGCGGCCCCGTATCTCGTCTTGGCGACGAGAAACGGGCTGGTGAAGAAGTCCCGCCTCGAGGACTTCGACTCCAACCGCTCCGGCGGCCTGATCGGCATCAACCTGCGGGACGAGGACGAGCTGATCGGCGCGGTGCTCTGCGCCGCGGACGACGACCTGCTGCTCGTCTCGGCCGAGGGCCAGTCGATCCGGTTCACCGCCAGCGACGAGGTGCTGCGCCCGATGGGCCGCGCCACGTCCGGCGTGCTGGGCATGCGCTTCAACGACGGGGACCGGCTGCTGTCGATCGGCGTGGTCCAGCCGGACCGCTTCGTCCTGGTCGCCACCGCCGGCGGGTACGCGAAGCGCACCCCGATCGAGGACTACCCGGTCCAGGGCCGCGGCGGCAAGGGAGTGTTGACCCTCCAGTACGACCGCCGGCGTGGCACGCTGGTCGGCGCGCTCATCGTCGGGATCGACGACGAGCTGTACGCGATCACGTCGACCGGCGGCGTCATCCGGACCTCGGCCCGCGAGGTGCGGAAGGCCGGCCGGCAGACGAAGGGGGTGCGCCTCATGAACCTCGGCGAGAACGCCACGCTGCTGGCGGTCGCGCGCAACGCGGAGGACGATGCGGACGCCCCCGAGGTGACCGGCTGAGGCCGGCCCACCGGGTGACGCCGTTGTCCCGCAGGTTGTCCTGCACGCCGACCGACGAGGAGTGCTCCACCTCGTGAGCGAGAACGAACAGCCGGCGACGCCGCCGGGCGCCAAGGACGAGGGGCGGGTCGCCACGGACAGCCCCGACTCGCCCCAGCTGCCCGCCGACGGGGCCGCGGCGGCTCCGGCCGAGGCCGACACGGCCGAGGACCGGACCACTCCCGCGGCCGCGGAGGCCGGGTCGGTCGGGAACGGGACCGTGGGTTCCGCGACCTCGACCAACGGGTCGTCGTCCAACGGGTCCGGGTCGTCCGCGGCCACCGCGGCGGAGCCGGGCCCTGCCGACGGCACCTCGGCCCGGCCGGTCCCGAGCCCGCGCCCCGAGGGCGCATCGGGCTCGGCGGCGAACCTCGCCGCCTCGGGGTCCGAGGCCGCGACGGGGGCGGGGGAGACCCAGGAGGTCCACCCAGGCACGGTGCCGACGCCTCCGCCGTGGCGGCGGGCGCAGGGCGACGACGGTCCCGATGCCGCCGAGACGGTGCGCACACCCCGTCCGGCCCCGCAGCGCTCGCCCGCGGTGGACTCGCTGCTCAGCGAGGCGCCCACGGCCTACATCGACCGGGGCGGGTCGTCCGGCGCCGACGGGGCCGCGGCAGCCGCGGGTGCCGCTGCCGCGGCCGGGACCGGGACCGCGACGCTGCCGGGCGGGTCCCAGGCCGAGGTGCACGCCGAGGTGCCGAACGTGGCCGGCCGGGCCCCGCGGCAGGCGCTGCTGCAGGTCAAGCGGTTCGACCCGTGGTCGGTGCTGAAGCTGGCGCTGGTCCTGGCCGTGGTGCTGTTCTTCATCTGGCTCGTGGCGGTCGGCGTGCTGTACGGCGTGCTCGACGGCATGGGCGTCTGGGACCGGCTCAACGGCACCTACGCCGACCTGGTCTCCGGCGGCGGCGAGGGCGGCGGCGGCTCGCTCATCAGCGCCGGCAGCGTCTTCGGCTTCGCCGCGATCATCGGCGCGATCAACAGCCTGCTGTTCGCGGTGGCCCTCACCGTGGGCGCGTTCGTCTACAACGTCTCCGCCGACCTCGTCGGTGGGATCGAGGTCACGCTCTCCGAGCGTGACTGAGGTCCGGCCCGTGGCGGCCCCGCAACGGCCCACCGACCTGCGGATTCGCCTCCCGCCCCGGTTCGAGGGGCCGGTGCGGGAGGCCGGCGGGGGCTCATGTACAGTCGTTCCTGCCGCAGGGGCCTATAGCTCAGTTGGTTAGAGCGCATCGCTGATAACGATGAGGTCGCTGGTTCAAATCCAGCTAGGCCCACTCCTCTGGCACCGGCTCCGAAGGTGATCGACGTGAAGAAGATCCTCGCTCTCGTCGCCGCAGCCGGCGCCGCGATCCTGGTCCTCCTCAAGGTCAAGAGCCGTCCCGGCGAGGACCCCTGGCACGAAGCCACGAAGTAGCACGAAGCAGAAGGCCTGCACCTCGGGCCGCACGCGGTAGCGTGGGCCCCTCGGGGACGTAGCTCAATTGGCAGAGCACCGCCTTTGCAAGGCGGGGGTTAGGGGTTCGATTCCCCTCGTCTCCACCACATCTGACCAGCATCTTTGCTGGTTTCAAGATCGCTAGACCACCTCGATGGCAATGACAGTGGCAATGACTAGCGTCGCTGCGTGGCCAAGAACCCGCCGAAGCCCCGCACCGAGGGGATGATCCGGCGCCGCAAGAACTCGTTCCAGGCGATCCTCTACGCCGGTACGGACCCGGTGACCGGACGGCAGCTCTACCTGCGCGGATCTAGCACCGATGAGGCCGAGGCCAAGAGGATCCTGCGCAAGTTCAAGGCCCAGGTGGCCGAGCAGCGCCACGCCAAGACCCGCGCCTCGCTCCGCACGACGATCGAGGCCTGGCTCGAGACGCACGAGCTCGAAGAGTCGACTTACGAGAACTACGTCGGCTACGCGGAGCGCCACATCTACCCAGTGCTCGGCGACGAGCCGCTCGGCAAGGTGACCACGCACGTCCTGGAGCGCCTGTACGCCGAGCTCCGTCGCTGCGGCTCACGCTGCGCTGGCCGCCCGTTCGTCGAGCACCGGGTCGAGGGGCTGCACGAGTGCCGCGAGGTCCGGCACAAGCGCCCTCCGGGCCGCGCGCCGGCCGCTGGCTACCCGCCCCACGACTGCGTCGAGAAGGGCTGCAAGGTCGTCGAGTGCAAGCCGCACGTCTGCAAGCCGCTCGCGGCCGCCTCCATCCGCAAGATTCACTTCCTGATCCGTGGAGCGATGACCGCGGCCCAGCGGTGGGGCTGGATCACCTCCAACCCGGCCGAGCTCGCCCGCATCCCGCGCCTCCCGGCCCCAGACCCTCAGCCGCCCACAACGGCCGAGGCAGCCGCACTGGTGGCTGCTGCGTGGGAGGAGGACGAGGACTGGGGCACGCTCGTGTGGGTCGCGATGGTGACCGGCATGCGTCGAGCCGAACTCCTCGCCCTCCGCTGGTCGGACATCGACCTGGAGAACGGTGTGATCCACGTCCGCCGCAACCACGTGCGGGTCACGGGGAAGAACATCGAGAAGGACACGAAGACCCACCGCGCCCGCCGCGTGGCGGTCGACGAGGCGACGGTCGAGGTCCTCACCGAGCACCGCCAGCGTTACGAGCAGCGGTGCGCCGAGTGCCGCGTGCGCCCGCTTCGGACCGCCTACCTCTTCTCCTACTCGCCGACCAACGACCAGCCCTGCAATCCGAGCGGCGTCACGCACCGGTACGGCCGCATGTGCACGCGGCTCAACATCGACAGCCATCTCCACGCCCTGCGGCATTACTCCGCTACCGAGCTGCTCTCGGCTGGCATCGATCTGCGTACTGTTGCCGGCCGGCTCGGACACGGGGGTGGCGGAGCAACGACCCTACGGGTCTACGCCGCCTGGGCACATGAAGCCGACCGTCGTGCTGCGGATGTTATCGGCGGAAGAATTCGGCGGGCCGAGCTCTACTGACGGCCCTGCTTTTCTAGTGCGCGCTGAGCATATTTCCGCGCGCCCGCCATCTGCATCTGGGCGAATTGAGTGCTGACTCCAAAGCGAGCGGCGACCTCCTCATTTGTGAGACCCCGAAATGCAGCTTTTCTGGCTGCTATTTGAGGGATTAGGAGCTCGCCTGATAGGAACTTGGCCTGGTTCTCCTTCTGCTTGTCAAAGTTGCGACACTGCTTCTCCTCGCTTAGGAGTGTAGTGTCGAACTCGTGCTCTAAGAAAAAGTGTGACAACTCGTGAGCGATCGAGGAGGATCGGCGCTCAGCTGTATGCGCTGTGTTCTCGATGATGATCCGGAACCGACCGGCGGGGATGAGGGCGGCAGACCAGAGCGCGCTGCCCGACGTGCTGAAGTGCTGTACAGCCCGACTTGACAGTGGAGACGACGCCAGGCTGTCCATGCCGTAAACAGGGATACCGTGGTGCTCTGCAAGTTCGAACGGGTTCAGCGCTACGAAAGGCGACAAACCTAGATCCTCGCGTTCTTCAGACGCTAGATCGATCATCTTCTTCTGGGTCCAGCGCTCGCCCATATCGAGGTCAGGTCTCCGTCTCTTGTCGGTCAGCTGCAAACCGCCGAACAGCTGACTCTATGAGAGCCTCCAGTAGCTCAATGTCAGGCCTTGACAAGTCTTTTCGTGCGCGAAGTAGCGGAGCGATCTCAGCTACGAGCTCTGGCTCGTTCTTGCTGGCTGGACTGTTACTCTCGTCGCCAACGATGAATCTTTCCGCGGGCATTCCCAGCCAGGAGACCATCTTGGCGAACGCGTTGACATCTGGATTTTGTCCCTGAGCCATTCGGGACATGGTGGATGCACTCACGCCGATCGCTCTCGAGAGTTCACGCCAAGAGGTATCCTTCATCTCCCTGGCCTTGTTCAGAGCGCCGTATAGCGCGTCCACATCGATGTGTTCATTAGCCATGGCATGCCTTTGTTTGGGGTGGTGTTCCGAGTCTGCCGCACCGCTGGACATCTCGAAAGGTCCGTGTTAGCTTCGTCCCTGTTCGAGATCAGCCGCAGCGCGGCGGACGACGGACGCCGCCCGAGAGCGAGGTCCTCCCCAGCCTCGTTGGGCTTCCTGGGTCGACCGTCCCCGAGGCCGGCCCCCGAGGACGGAGGTCCTTGATGCTTGAGATCGATTTCTTGCCCGTCGCGAGCTCCACGGCTGAGGGCAGCACCAAGTCTGGCGATGCGATCACCGGTCGGTTCACCGACGGCGACGGACGGCAGCGTGTGATCGTTGTCGATGGCGGCTACCAGGCAACCGGGCAGGAACTCGTCGACCACATCAGGTGCTACTACGAGACGCAGCACGTCGACCTCGTCATCTCGACACATCCTGATGCCGACCACATCAACGGCCTGGCGACTGTGGTCGAGCAGTTGGACGTCGACGAACTCCTCATCCACCAACCTCGTGTCCACGCGATCCCCGGCATTACGAGCTTTTCCAACATCGAGGCAGTGGATGCCCTCATCGCGGTGGCGAAGGACAACTCGACAATGATCACCGAGCCTTTCACCGGGCTTGAGCGCTTTGGTGGTGCGTTGCAGGTCCTTAGTCCCGATGAGGACTTTTATGAAGACTTGATCAGAGAGCACCTTGCGCAGGTGACGGCTGGTACGAAGTCGATCAGCCTCTCCAGCATCGGACTCCGTGCCCGCAACCTCCTCGAGCGTGCGGTGTCCCTCCTTCCGGCACTGGAGACGCTGACCGATGCTGGCGAGACCAACCCGCGCAATGAGACCTCGGTCGTTACGCTCCTCGATGTGGCTGGGCACCGGATGCTGCTCACAGGTGATGCTGGCCAACGAGCGCTGACCCGGGCCGCTGACAGGTACGAGGCGGTCATCGGGGAGTTCGAGTTCTCTCCGCTGGCGCTGTTCCAGGTTCCTCATCATGGCAGTCGACGGAACATCGGGCCGACCTTGCTTGATCGGATCCTTGGACCCCGGTACGCGGCCTTCGCCTCGGTCTCGGCGCTGATCTCGGCGGCGAAGGATGCTCCGAAGCATCCCTCAGCCAAGGTCGTCAACGCGCTGAAGCGTCGTGGCGCCAGGGTGGTTGTCACCGCGGGCACTCCGGTCTGTCACTCCGACGGAAGTGGAATGTGGCGAGCGGGCTGGGGTCCGGCGCCAGAGGTCCCTGCGCTGGACGAGGGTGTTGAGCCCGATGAGTGAGATCTTCAAGGAGTTCGACACGTATGGCCGCCGCGCTCAGCTGTACCCAGCCCTGCTGACGTTCTTGCCGCTGGCGGCCGCAATCGTGCTCCTCTGGCCCGGATTGGAGCTAGAGAAACTCGGCACCTGCGCTGTGGCGTTGGGGGTCCCGTTCTTCCTCATGAACATCGTCCGCGGGCGCGGCCAGCGACTCGAGGGCAAGTTGGTTCGGCAGTGGGCTGGGATGCCGACGACGCACCTGCTGCGCAACTCCACGACGGGCGGCAACCGCGTACTTCGAGACCGACGGCGTGCCGCGCTGGAGAAGCTGGTCGGAGGACCATTGCCGACGCTGCACGAGGAGCGGGTGCTTCCATCAGCATCGGACGAGCGATACACGGCTGCCACGCGAGTTCTCATCACTCGGGTCCGTGAACAGAGCGACCGCTACCCCCTCGTGCGCGAGGAACTCACGAAGTACGGGTTCTGGCGGAACCTATTGGCGTTGCGCCCGATCGCGTTCATCGTCCTCGCCGGAGCCTTGACGACCGACGGGGTCGCGTTTCTCGCCGGCCGTGACCCCCAGGTCGTCGGAGTCGCCGCGCTGATCCACGTCTGCTTCCTCTTGAGCTTCCTGCTCGCGGTCAGCCCGAAGAGGGTGTTTCAGCAGGGAGAGACGTACGCGGAGCGCCTCTTCGAGACGTTAGAGACCATCGGCTCTCATGCCCCAGCAGGGGGAGGTGGCCACAAGGAGGACTAGAAGGAGCGGGACAAACCGTGCGACAGCGCGCACGGTTGCGACTGCCGACTTACCAACCGGTGCTCCCGCTTGGAGAGGCATCGAACGAGCTGATCGTTTGCTGGCGCCCGATCATCTTCTGTGCAACGAGCACTCCAGCTTCATGGGGGGCCCGACCAGAATGACTCGCCGACGCGTCGGTCAGCAGCCACGCGCGGATGCCGTGCTCGAAGGCATCGACGGCAGTCTTGAGAACGCAGACCTCCGTGTCGATCCCGCAGACATACATGTCCGTCCACCCCCGCTCCCGCGCGAGCGCGGTCCCCTCCTCGTTGAACATCGTGTAGATCTTCTTGTCGATGATCGCGAGGGATTTCTTGCTCAGCTCCTGCAGCTCGTCGACGATGTCGATCTCCGGCGAGTCCTTAAGCTTCGACCAGCCCATGACCTTCTCGAACGGGCTGTCGTCGTAGTTCAAGTAGCGCGTGAACACCACGTCGCGGCCGGCGTCGAGCCACTTCTGCACGAGGTCCTTGATCACGGGCACGACGTGGGCCGAGTGTTCGGTGACGAAGCCGTTCTGGACGTCGACGACGACCAGGACCGGGTTGATCTCTGCCACGCTTACCGCCTGTCGCAGTCTCGGAGTGTGTCGATGGCTTGGTCGAGTCGTCGGAGCAGGCCGCTGGTCTGCACGATCGCCTCGCGCATCGCGCGGTGCTGGGAGGTCTCCTGCGGCCTCTCGGTAGTCAACCGTGAACGGATGCCGCGCAGGTAGCGCCATCCGTACTCCGGCGGAACGTCCGGGTCTTCGCCCGCCTCGACGACCTGGCGGATGTGGTCGGTGTACGCCCAGGCGGCCTGCACGGACAGCTCGCACGCGACGAGCTCGTGCTCGGCGAGGCACTGCTCGGGCGCGAGGGGCGAGTAGACGATGCCGGACCAGGAGGCGTAGCCGGCGGCGATCGCGCGCACGCCGAAGTCGCAGATGTCCGGGTGGTCGAAGCCGTCGCGGAGGAACGCCTGCTCGACGACCGAGGCCCGGGCGAGCTTCTCCTGCGGCGTCCCGCGCTCGTGGCGGCTGACGAGGACCCGCGGGACGCACAGCAGTCGTAGCGCGCTGTCGTGGTGCTGGGCGTCGAGGGGGACGTCGTCGACCCAGTAGGCGCTCAGGACGTACGGGTCGCCGAGGACTTCGAGGCCGTGCGCGGCGACCACCGCCGCGGCCCGTTCCATGTCCAGGTCGTAGGTGACTCGGCGCCACACTGCGACCTCGGCGATCGAGTCCGGTTCCAGCTCCTCGACGATGTGGAACATGACGACGCCGAAGGACCAGCAGAAGGCGGGCGAGCCGTCGAGCTCCAGACCCTCGACGCGGTAGCAGTCGAGCCAGTCGCCGTCGGACTCGTCGGGATGGCGCCGGAGCGCGGCGACGGCCTCGGCGCCGACGTAGAGCGGCACGAACTTGTGGCTGCGGATCCGGTAGCGCGGTGCGCGAGCGCCCGGCGTTCCGGAGGGGCCGAACAGCTCGATCTCGGTGCGCTCAAAGAACTCGCAGATCAGGCGGGTGTAGAAGCGGTCCGGCCGGCGGATGCGGCCGGTCTCCAGGCGGTAAATCTGCTTGTCGATGCTCTGCTCGCCGGGCGAGCTCCAGCCGCGAGCGGTGCAGAAGCGGTGCAGCTCGCGGGCGAGCCGGCCCCGTCCGAGCGAGCGCGACTCACGCAGCTCGAGGAGGAGCAAATTCGGGACGAGGGCATCCGATGTCCCCGTGTCCATCCCCCATGTCCCCCCTGTCGATGACAACGGGCCTGTCCGCCGTTGTCCTCGCTGTCGTCTGTTGATGATGCCCGCCGCGGACGACAGTTGTGGCATGAACAGAGAAAGTCGCAGGTACGGACTACCGCGGGCCTGGGCGTTCGGCCTCCAGCTCGGCGACGCGAGCGGCCAGGGCGTCGAGGTCGCGGCGCAGGGCGGCGATCGTCGCGTCACGCGGAACGGCGGCCTCGGCGGCGCCCTCCAGGACGAAGGCGCCCTTGCCCTGGTGGGTGCTCACGAGGCCCTCGGAGCGGAGCTCGGAGACGGCGGAGCGCGCGACGGTGATCGAGACGTCGTACTCGCGCATCAGGGCGGAGTACGACGGCAGCTGCTCGCCGGGCGCCAGCTGACCGCTCCGGATCTGCTGGCGGAGGGCCTCGGCGACCTGTAGGTAGGCCGGCTCCCCGCGGGTCCAGTCGGGCAACTCGCACGTCCTTCCGATCGGGCTCGTCGTCGCCCAGCATGCCGTGCGGCCATTTGAGGGGGAACTCTTGACGCACTATGAGGCAGAGTGCACTGTGAGACACAGTAAGTAGTAAGAGAGAGGAGAAGCAGGGTGAGCAACAGCAACGAGCAGGGGCAGGGGAGGACGGCACTCCGGACAGCCGTCCGCTCGTCCGCACTGGACCGAGCGATCCGCAAGCGCGCCGAGGGCGTTCCGACATACACGGTGCCGGAGGCCGCGGCGCTCCTGAGCATCTCGCAGGAGTACCTCTACCGGCTTATCCAGGCCGAGGAGTTCCCGGCCGTCCGGATGCGGCTCGGCGGGCGTCAGGGCCGGTACGTCATCCCCGCGAAGGCGGTCGAGCAGCTGCTCGACGACGCCGTCGCCCAGGCCGGCGACCTGCCCGGCGGTGTGGCATGAGCGCGGTCGGCCTACTCATCTTCGTCGCGATCGCGGGTGCGTTCATCTGCGCGAAGTCGCGTTCGGCCGGCGGCGCGGTCGCGTTCTCGCTGCTCGCGCTGGTGCTGTTCATCGCCACGCCGGTCGGGCAGGGCCTGCCGAGCGCGATCGGGTCGTTCCTGACCGCGATCGACAGCGCGGCGACCCCGGCGCTGACCGGTGATCCCCATCAGGCGGGAGTCGGCGGATGACGACCGTGGACATCTCCGAGCTGGTGTGCCCGGGATGCGGGGACCTGGTCGCCGCGACCCCGCCCACCGGCTGGCCTCGCGCAGCAGGACGACGCCCGGAGTTCTCCCACCTCGACGGGTCCGTGCTCTGCCTCGACAGCCGCGGGCGGGTCGGCGAGCCGGTCGAGGCGGCGGGGGAGCGCTTCGCCCTGACACCGAGGGCTGAGGCCGCTCTGCGAGCGGCAGGAGGAAGCCCGTGACACAGCAGGTCCAGGAGGTGGGTCGGCCCGGCGACGGGTTCTTGGCGGGACACAGCCGCCGGGCCGTTCTCACCGCACATCAGCAGACGGCAGGAGAGGTTCCGATGGTAGGGCGAGAGACAGACACGGGGCAGGCCTGGTTGACCAGGGCCGCGTGCCGCGGCGTGGACCCGGAGACGTTCTTCCCGGTCGCCGAGGCCGGACCCGCTCGTGACGACGCCGTGGAGCGGGCCAAGGCGCTCTGCGCCGGCTGCCCGGTCCGGGCGGCGTGCCTGTCGTGGGCGCTCGTGGCGCTGCCGCATGGCGTGGCCGGCGGGCTCGACGAGCACGAGCGCGCCGAGCTCCGCCGCGCCGCCGACGTCGTGCGGCCCGCCGAGCTGCGGCCCACGGTGGTCGTGCCGGTGGGTGCACGGGACCTGCCGCCGAACGCGCGCGGCGAGGTCATCGCGTCCGGCCGCCGGGCGCTGGCGGCGGGTGTCCCGCGGCCGCGAGTGGCGGCGGAGTTCGGGGTATCCCGACGGACCGTCGACCGCTGGGCGGCGGGCATGGCCTGCGGGGGTGCCCGGTGAGCGCGATCTCGCGGCGGTTGCAGATCCTCATGGAGGAGGTGGCGGTCGAGCAGTTCGACGGCCAGGTGGTCGTCGAGCCGATCGAGGGCTACCAGATGTTGACCCGACGACGGTTGGTCGACCCGCTGCCCGGCGTACGGGCCGCCGCGGTGCTGCGCGACGCCGCGCGGCGCGTGCTGGTCGATGTCGTCGAGGCGGCGCGGGCGGCGGGCCGGTCGTGGGACGAGGTCGGCGAGGCCCTCGGGCTGCCGGACGAGGGCGACCCGGTCGGTGAGGTGGCGTTCGGGCTCGTCGTCGAGGGCCGCGAGCCGCAGTGCCCGCGGGAGCTGTTCCGGCCGCCCTCGTCGTCGTGGCGGTGCGCTTCGTGCGGCGAGCTGGTCCAGGACCGGGGCCCGTTCGAGTCCCTCCCCGACGACAACGAGTCGGGACACACCGACGACTGCGCGCGGCACCGCGCCGACGTGCGGGCATGGCGCGCACGCACCAGCTGGGAGGGCTGAGATGGACGTGTTGATGAGCCCGACCCCGCTGGTCCTGCTCGCCCTGGTCGCCGCGGCCGTCCTGGCGTGGGCCCGGCGGGCTCGAGGAATCGCCCTGGGCCTCGGGCTCCTCGCGCTGCTGCCGGCGCTCACGATCCTGCGCGCGCTGCCATGGCCCCTGCTGATTGTCCCGGCCCTCGGGCTACTGGTGCTGGTGCGCTATCGGTGGTCCCGCTCCGCGTCGGTGGTGTCCCGGTGGGGGGCGCGGTCGCGGCGGAAGTCCGGGGTCGCGTCTTCACTGGACATCGTCCGGTTCGGCGGATCCGCGGCGATGCTCCGCCGCGCCACCACGGTCCGACCCTCGCTGGAAGGCCGGTCGAGGTGGGAGCTGATGTCCCTGCCTGTCGCCGAGGTTGCCGTGCGGCTGTGCCGCTCGGGCGGGCAGTGGGTGTGGTCATCCAACGAGGACGTCGTCGTCACCGTCGGCGGCCCGCGCTCTGGGAAGTCCGGGTGGCTGGCCGGGCAGATCATCGACGCCCCCGGCGCCGTCCTGGCCACCAGCACCCGCCTCGACCTCCTCGACCTGTGCACCCCGTACCGGGAACGCAAGGGCCCGGTGGTGGTGTTCAACCCCGCTGGTCTGGGGTCGGTCGCCTCCACGGTCACGTTCGACCCGCTGACCGGGTGCGCGAACCCGGTCGCCGCCGCCGAGCGCGCGGCGGACCTGCTGTCCGCCGTCTCCTCCGACGGTGGCGGGGATCGGGAGTACTGGGAACAGCAAGGCCGACGCGTCCTCGAAGCACTCCTGCACGCCGCCGCTCTGGGCCATCGGTCGATGAGGGAGGTCATGGACTGGACCGCCGACCCCGAGGCCGCCCGCAAGGAGGTGACCGCGCTATTGCGGCGCTCGCCGGAGCAGGGGTTCGGGACCTCGTTCGAGCAGTTCGTGACCACCAACGACCGCACCCGGACATCGATCACCTCCACGATCATGCCCGCGCTCGGCTGGCTCACCTCCGCACCCGCGAGGGCGGCGGCCGGGCTCGGCCCGGACGGCGCTCGCCCGTTGGACGTCGCGGATCTGCTGTCCGTGCGGGGGACGGTGTTCCTGCTCGGCGGCGAGGAGTCCCCGATCGCGCCGCTGGTGTGCGCGCTGACTGGGTTCATCGCCCGCGAGGCCCGCCGGATCGCCGCCACCAAGCCCTCGGGCCGTCTGGATCCCGGGCTGCGGCTCGCACTCGACGAGGCCGCTCTGATCTGCCCCGTGCCGCTCGAATCGTGGACCGCGGACATGGGCGGACGCGGGGTGTCGATCCTCGTGGTCGTCCAGTCGAGGGCGCAGCTGCTCGCCCGCTACGGGACGCACGGGGCGGCGACGATCCTGAACAACGCCGGTGCGGTGATGGTCTTCGGCGGCACCCGCGACCGCGACGACCTCCAGTTCTGGTCCACCCTCACCGGGGAGCGCGACGAGCCCGCCGACACCCTCGACCCGCGCGGGCACACCGTCGCCCGCGGCACGCGGAAGACAGCAGTGTTGTCGCCGGCGCAGATCGCGAACCTGCCCGCCGGGAAGGTCCTGGTGATCCGCCGCGGCATGGCCCCGGTCGTCGGCAGGGCACAGATGGCCTGGCGGCGCCGCGACGTGCGCTGGACCCGCTACGCCCGCCGCCGCCCGCATCTGGCGTGCAAGGTCGTCGACACCGTCGACCGGGTCCCGCCCGCCCGCTGGAGCGCGGCCCGCGCGGTGCCCGGCTGGCCAGGACCGCAGTTCACCAAGCCCGCCTCGCCCGCGCTGCCCGGCGACGCACTCGTCGTCGACGGCGAGGTCATCCCCGTCCAGCCGACCCGCGCAGGGGAGGAGTAACGATGTCCGACACCACGATCGCCACCAACGACTGGCCCGAGCCGGACCCGCGCCTTGTCCCGTTGACCCGCGACGAGGCCGTCGAGCAGCTCGTCTCGGACACCGGCCGCTCCCGCGAGGTCGTGGACGCGATGATCCGGGACTACCTCGATGACACCAGCGCGCGGCTGGGCTACTCGGTGCACCGGTGGGGCCTCGACGCCGGGGACGTCGCCGAGATCCGCCGCGACTACGAGTGGCGCGAGTACGAGGCCGGGGAGACCCCCGCCGACGCCCGCGCGCGGGCCGCGGTCAACGCCGCGGGCTGGGCGGCCAAGGCGGCCGAGGTCGACCGGGACCACAGCCCCGGCTACGCCTCGCGGGCGGAACAGCAGGCCGCGGTGTGGGCTGAGCGGACAGAGGACGGGTGGCCAGCATGATCCCGCCGAGCCCCGAGACTCCCGACGCCGCCGTCGCCGGGCTGGCTCGCGAGGTCGACGGCCTGCGCCGCCAGGTCGCCCCGCTCCCGCCGCGGGTGGACACCCTCTCGCAGCTGCTCGCGGAGCTGGGGGAGACAGTCGCCGCGCTCAACGCCCGCAAGGCCCAGACCCCGGCGCCGTCCTGGCTGATGGCCCCGGCCGACCCCGAGGTGACCGGCGGGCTACTCGACGAGCTCGTCGGCTGGCTCGCGCAGGTGTACCTGCGCTACCCGGATGCGGTCGAGTCGTTCCCGGAGTGCTGGTGCTGGCACCCGCACGTCGTCGAGGAGCTGCTCTGGCTCATGCACGCCTGGGCCGCGGCCTACCAGGGCTCGGCAGCATCGGTGGCCCTCGCGGGGGACTGGCACGACCGCCAGCGCCCCGGCGTCGTGCGACGCATCAAGGCCACAGCGGGGGTGTGCTCGCGCGAGAACCACCAGACCCGACCTGGCTGGCCCGACCAGGTCACCGGCGCCCCCACGGTCCCGTCCGAGGCCGAGCTCGGCCGGATCGGCCAGTGGTGGGCGACTGCCCGCGAGGAGCCAGCACCTGAGCCGCCGCAGTCGACCAGCCCGATCGCCACGACCTTGCGAGGTGCGCGGTGAGCTGGAAGCGGTCCGTTGTCTGGCTGCCCGGGCTCGCGGTCGCCATCGGCGCGGCGATCGCGACGGCGCACGGGCTCTACGAGGTCGCCGTCGCGTCCCGCGTGCCAGAGCCCCTCGCGTGGCTCTACCCGCTGATTACTGACGGGCTCGCGCTCGTCGCCTACGCCGCGACCGCGCGGCTGCAGGGGTCTGCGGCCCGCTACGCCTGGACCGTCGTGGTCGTCGCGGCTGGGATGTCCGGGCTCGCGCAGGCCGCGTTCCTCGCCGGGGACGCGGGTGCGCTGGCGGCGCCGGCGTGGCTGCGGTTCGGGATCGGGGCGTGGCCGGCGGTCGCGGCCGCGGTGGTCGCGCACCTGCTGTACCTCCTCGCCGAGGACGGACGTACAGCGGACGCAGGTGTTCAGCGTTCAGCGGTTCCCGTTCAGCCTGGGCCGTCGGTTCCCGTGGTCAGCGAGGCGCACGCCCTCGTCCCGGCCACGGTCGGGGCGACGGGCGCCGACCGCACGAATGAACACGACGCGTCGTCCACGCGCGAGCAGGAGCCAACACCCGCTCCGGCCCCGGCGCGCGAGCGCGCTCAGGACCTCGCCCGCGCCCATCGCGCCCGGCATCGCACCTGGCCAACGGTCAGCGAGCTCCAGGAGGCCGCCGAGGTCTCCCGCGGCACCGCCTCCGCAGCTCTCAAAGCACTCCGCGACACCGAAAGCGACACCGAGACCACGCCCATCGCCCTGCACCTGATCACCAGCACGACCGACGACACCAGTCAGAAGACCACCTCATGACTACGACCGAGATCCACGACCACAGTCAGAGCAACTACTCCAAGCGAACTACCCAACGACCAAGATCAAAGCCATCACACCTATGCATCACGATCCGAGGGGACGGGCTGGCCTTCGGCCGCCCGGTCCTCCTTCCTCGTCGAGTTGATCTTCGGACTGTCGCTTTCGAGATCGTTCCTGGGTGGTCGGGATGCTGACCGTGTCGTCGGGCTACAGCCCCGAGTACCTGCTCAAGGAAGTCGCGACCGGGCGGGAGAACTACTACACCGGCGCGGTCACCGAGGGCGAGCCGCCCGGGCGGTGGTGGGGTCGCGGCGCCGAGCAGCTCGGCCTGACCGGGCTGGTCGACGCTCAGGACATGCGGGCGGTGTTCGAGCGTTTCCTCGACCCCCGCGAGGACGGCTTCCGCGACCCCGACCGCTGGGATGCGGTCGCCACGCTGGGCCACACCGGTCGTAGGTTCAAGACCGAGGACGAGCTGTACAGCCTGGCCCTTGAACGGGAGCCGAATGCCTCCCCTGAACGCCGCGCCGAACTACGGATCGAGGCGGGCAAGCAGGTCCGTCAGAACGTCGCCTTCCTCGACGTGACGTTCAGCGTTCAGAAGTCGGTGACACTGCTGCATACCGCGTTCGAGGCCGAGGAGCAGAAGGCCCGTACTGCCGGCGACGTGCAAACTGCGGAGGCGTGGGGTCGGTTCCGGACGGCGGTGGAGGACGCGATCTGGGCGGGCAACAACGCCGCCCTCGAGTACCTCTCGGACAAGGCCGGCTACTCCCGCGTCGGGCACCACGGCGGCGCTGCGGGCCGCTACGTCGATGCCCACGATTGGATCGGCACGTCGTTCTTCCAGCACGACTCCCGCGACCACGACCCGCAGCTGCACATCCACAACCCGATCCTCAACCGCGTGCAGGGCCCGGACGGGCAGTGGCGCACCCTCGACGGCCGCTCGATCTATCGCTGGCGTGGCGCCGCCAGTGCGGTCGCCGAACGCACGACCGAGGAACGGCTGACCCACGCGCTCGGGATGGCGATCGCGACCCGCCCGGATGGCAAGGCCCGCGAGGTCGTCGGGGTCTCACCCGAGGCGATCGCGCTGATCTCGTCGCGCCGACGAGACGTGACCGCCAAGGCGGCGGAGCTGATCGAAGGGTTCGAAGCCCGGTTCGGTCGGGCACCGAACGGGCTGGAGCGCGACCGCCTCTCCCGGCAGGCCACGTTCGCTACTCGTCGGGCGAAGTCCCACGACGGGGAGACCCGCGAGCAGGTCCTCGACCGGGTCGACGCACAGCTACGCGCCGAGGTCGCCGACGGGCTCGCCGGCGTCGCGAAGGCGGCCCTCGACGCCCGCGGTGCGGGTCCTGCCCCGCAGGAGTGGTCGCCGCAGGCGGTGATCGAGACCGCGCTCGCCGACGTCCAGTCCCGCAAGGCCGGCTGGACCCGGTCAGACCTGGTCCGGGCGATCAACGCTGCCCTGCCGGACACGCTCGGCACCCCCGAAGGCTCCGATGTCGGGAAGCTGTTGGACCAGCTCGCCGACGAGGCGATCCAGCACGCCACGCCGCTCGACGCCGCCCGCCCGGCCGAGGACGCACTCCCGGCCGAACTACGCCTCGCCGACGGCTCGTCGGCCTACCAAGCACCGGGCGGGCGGCTCTATGCCACGCCCGACCACGTCCGCACCGAGCGACTCCTAGTGGCCGCCACCCGCAGCGGGGGAGCGGCCACCGTCTCCGCGCCCGCGGTCGATGCGTTCCTGGCGAACCTACGGGAGTCCGGGGTCGAGCTCGGCGTCGACCAGGCCGCCGCGGTCCGCGGGGTCCTCACCTCCGGCGCGCGCGTCGAGTCGCTCGTCGGGCCGGCCGGGACCGGCAAGTCGTTCGTCGTCGGCACCTTGGCCCGCGCCTGGTCCACCCACCCCGACCCCGAGACGGGAGCCGAGCGGCGGGTGTTCGGGCTGGCGACCTCGCAGATCGCCACCGAGGTCCTCACCGCCGAGGGCCTGAGCTCCCGCAACGTCGCCCGCTGGCTCGCCACCCAGGACCGCCTCAACGCACCCGAGGCCGAGCACAGCACCACCGGAGACGACACCACGTGGCGGCTGCGCGCCGGGGACCTGGTCGTCGTCGACGAGTCCGCGATGACCGACACCCCCGCCCTCGCCGCCATCCAACGCCATGTGGACAACGCCGGGGCGAAGCTGCTGCTCGTCGGCGACCACCGCCAGCTCGCCGCCGTCGGCGCCGGCGGAGGAATGGACCTGCTCGCCGCATCCGGCGCCCGCTACGAGCTCGCCGACGCCCGCCGCTTCCGCGACGAGTGGGAACGCGCCGCGTCCCTGCGGCTCCGCGCGGGCGACGAGTCGGTGCTGCGCGAGTACCACCAGCACGGGCGGCTCCTCGACTCCGGCACCGTCGCCGAGGCCGAGCAGTCTGCGGCCCGCGCCTGGCTCGGCGACACCCTTGCCGGAAAGCGGTCGCTGCTGCTGGTCGACACCAACGACCAGGCCGCCCGCCTCTCCGCCACCCTGCGTGCCGAGCTGGTCCGACTCGGGCGCGTCGCCGAACACGGCGTCCCGTTGGGGCTGCAGGGCACCTACGCGGGCGTCGGAGACCTCGTCGAGGCACGCGCGAACGCCTGGGACCTCGCCGGGATCGAGGGCAACCGCCGCGGCCCGATCAACCGCGAGACCTACCGCGTCCTCGCCACCCGCGACGACGGCTCCCTCGAGGTCATCCCCGACCTCGCCCCGGACGCGGTCGAGGCGCAGCGGATTGTGCTGCCCAGCGCCTACGTGCGGGAGAACCTCGCACTCGCCTACGCCTCGACCGTGCACTCCGCGCAGGGCACCACCGTCGACACCAGCCACACCGTCGTCACACCCCGCACCAGCCACTCCGCGCTCTACGTCGGCATGTCCCGCGGTCGCGAGGACAACACCGCCCACATCACCACCCGCACCGGCCCCGACGACCTCGCGGACGGAACCAAGGACCACGAGGTCCGCCGCGATCCTGTCGCCGCCCTCGCCGCCGTCCTCAGTGACACCGAACAGACCGCCACACGGTCGGCCCTCGCCATCGCGACCGAGTCCGTCGACGAGACCGCCTCGGCCCGCACCCCGGCCGAGCTACTCGCTGACGCCGCGAACCTCGCAGCCACCCAGCGCACTGCGACCTGGCTCGACGAGCTCACCGCCGACGGCACCCTGACCTTCCGCGACCGCGCCCGTGTCGCTGCCGAAGACGGCGCCGCCTCCCTCACCCGCGTCCTGCGCTCCGCGGAGATTGCCGGGCACGACGCCCGCCAGGTCCTGCACGACGCCATCGCCGACCGGCCCCTCGACGGAGTACGGAACGCCACCAACGTGATCTACCACCGCATCACCGAGGCCCACCGCTTCGACCCCGCCGGCGACACCTGGGCCGACTGGACCCCCAGATCGACGACCCCGACTGGCAGCACTACCTCGACGAGCTCGCCACCGCCGCGGACCGCCGCGCCGCCGAGCTCGGCGCCGAGGCCGCCGCGGCTGCGCCCGCCTGGGCGGTCGCGGAATTCGGCGAGGTCCCCGACGACCCGACCACCCGTGACCTCTGGATCGACGACGTCGGCCGCGTCGCCGCCTACCGCGAGCTCCGCGGTCACGACAGCGACGACGACGCCCTCGGCCCGGCCCCCAAGCCCGGCCAGGTCGAGCAATTCGCTGCCTACCGCGCCGCGTGGCGCTCACTCGGCCGCGCGGAGATCGACCGCGAAGAGCTGGAGCTTTCCGACGGCCAGCTCCGCGTCCGCATCCGCGCAGCCGAGCGCGAGGCCGCCTGGGCCCCGCGCTACGTCGGCAATGAGCTCGCCGGCACCCGCCAGGCGGCAGCCGCCCATCGCCAGACCGCCGCCGTTCGCGCCGCTGAAATCGAGACCGCGCCCAGCGAGACCCAGTCGGACCTCCGGCGCGAAGCTGCCGAAGCCGCAGCCCTCGCCGAGGTCCTGGACGAGCGCGCCAAGCAGCTCGCCCAGCTCGACGACGCCCGCTCCCGCTGGCTCGCCCACACCGCCGGAACCCGCGCCGCGGGCGACCGCGCCCAGGTCGAGCTTGCGCTACGCCGCGCGGACGCCGAGCCCGAGCAGCAGGTCACCGCCGACGAGTGGCTCGCCGCGCACCGCGAGGCCGACGCTGTGGAGGACCTGCACCGTGAGATCACCGAGGATTACGAGCTGAGCGACCGTCGGGACGACGACCGCATCGACGAGCCCGAGCCTCCTGCACGCGATGATGTCCGCGAGGAGTCCACCCGCGAGCCGCACCAGCTCGAAGAAGACGCCGTCCGCGTTCCCTCGGCCGAAGAGGTCACCAGCTCGCTCGACCGCGCCCATCGCGCCCTCGTCGAGATCAACACGAGGGACGCCTACGACGCCGGCCGCGAAGCCGAGGAACGAGCGGCCGACCTCAACCGCTGGAGCGCAGACGACATGGCAGCCGAGGAGGAGCTGACCCTCGTCGACGAGGGATGACGCGCCGGTGCCTAAGGCCGGACAGCCGTGGGCACCGGTGGCGCCGTGTTCGCCGGCCGCAGGTCCGGCACGGGTCCGCTCCGCCGCCAGGCCCACCGCAGCGTGGCAGCGACCGCTTCCACGTAACCGGGCCGATCGCCGTACAGCCGCTGCTCCAGCGGCTGCGCCTCCATGCTGACCACGGCCAGATACTCGGCCTCGATCAGCTCCTCAAACGCCGGCCGCGAGCCATGCATGATCGGTGAGAGTGGCAGCCGGCGCCGCCCGTTGAACTCGACCGAAGCCCCAGCAAGCCATCGGCAGGTCATCGCTACGCCGCCCGCGACCCAGTCCGTCTGGCCAAGAGAGGCAGACTGCTCGGCTTGTGCCTCGGCGGCGAGCCAGAGCTCAGCGAACGCCTCACGCCCGACCCGCAGGTTGCCAGTCGGGATGGACGAGAGATGCCTTGCACCGACGTGCATGGCATCAGCGTCGCACACGGGGAAGAGGACCTGAAGGACAAGGACGGCGCTGCTCGCAGACGACTGCGGCCCCGCCGAGGCACGGCTCTCGCCGAGACCGTCACGGATGTCGAAAGAGGCACCGCGGATCTTGCCGAACCTGTGTTTGCGGCAGACTGTGCACCCTGCGCGGACGGCCCGCGTGGGCTCGCGTAGGGAGTGCCGCACACCCATCGTCGAGTGAGCGTGGTGAGGAGTCTTGTGAGCACCCTCGGTGGCTTCATCTGGTCGATCGCAGACCAGCTCCGGGGGCCGTACCGCCCCAATCAGTACGGAAACGTCATTCTGCCGCTCACGATCCTGCGGCGCCTCGACTGCATCCTGGAGCCCGACTGCGAGAAGGTGCGCGAGTTGGCGGCTGCGTACAACAACCCGGTCCGACTGAAGATCGAGGTTAAGAAGGCGACCGGGCGGCCGTTCTACAACACGTCGAACTACTCCTTCGCCAACCTTCTGCAGGACGCCGACGGGTTAGCCGACAACCTCGCCGACTACGTCGACCGGTTCTCGGCCGACGTCGATGTGTTCGAGTACTTCGACTTCAAGAAGGAAATCCTCGCTCTCGACAAGGCAGGGCTCCTGCGCGAGGTCATCTCCTCCTTCAAGGGGGTGGACCTCCATCCCGACGTCGTCTCCAACGCCGACATGGGCGATGCGTTCGAGTACATCATCCGCAAGTTCAACGAGGCCGCAAACGAAACCTCTGGCGATCACTACACCCCGCGCGACGCCATCCGACTGCTGGTCGATCTGCTCTTCGCTGACAAGGACACCGAGCTCACCAAGGCCGGCATCGTCCGGACCTTGTACGACCCAACCGCAGGCACCGGGGGCATGCTCGCGCTGGCCGAGGAACACCTACTCGACTACAACAAGGACGCGCGGCTGAGCCTCTTCGGCCAGGAGTACAACCCGCAGTCGTACGCGATCTGCAAGTCCGACCTGCTGGCCAAGGGGCACGACGCGAGCAACATCGCGTTCGGCAATACGCTGACCGACGACGCGTTCACGGGCCGCAAGTTCGACTTCTGCATGTCGAACCCGCCGTACGGCGTCGACTGGAAGCAGTACGTCAAAGCCGTCACTAAGGAGAAGAGCGAAGCCGGCCCCCACGGCCGGTTCGCGCCAGGACTCCCAGCGACCTCCGACGGACAGATGCTCTTCCTGCTCCACCTCGCCCACAAGATGCGGCTGCCCAGCGACGGCGGCGGCCGCGCCGGGATCGTCATGAATGGCTCGCCGCTATTCAACGGCGCTGCCGAGTCGGGCCCCTCCAACATCCGCAAGTGGCTGCTGGAGAGCGACCTCGTCGACGCCATCGTCGCGCTACCAACCAACATGTTCTTCAACACCGGTATCGCCACCTACATATGGATCCTCGACAACGCCAAGCGCCCCGAACGAAGGGGGCTCGTCCAGCTCATTGACGGCACCTCGTTCTGGACCAAGATGCGCAAGAGCCTCGGATCCAAGAACCGTGAGCTAAGCGAGGCGGACCGCAAGAAGGTGGCGCGCCTATACGCCGACTTCGCCGACGCCGACCCCGACTTCTCCAAGGTATTGCGCACCGACGAGTTCGGTTACTGGACCGTCACCATCGAGCGCCCGCTGCTGGACGAGAACGGAAATCCGATCGTGGACCGCAAAGGCAAACCCAAGCCTGATTCGAAGAAGCGCGACACTGAGAACGTCCCCTTCACCTACGGCGGCTCGACGGAAGGACCGGCAGGCAAGATCGACGTCATCCGGGCCTATTTCGCTACTGAGGTGAAGCCACACGCCTCCGACGCCTGGATCGACTGGACCAAGGTCAAGGTCGGCTACGAGATCCCCTTCACTCGCCACTTCTACAAGTACATACCGCCCCGTCCTCTCGCCGAGATCGACGCCGACCTGGAGAAGCAAGTGGCCAAGATCCTCGAGCTGCTGCACGAGGTCGAGCAGTGACGTCCGCCGCCACTGTCCCTAGCCACTGGAAAAGCGGCAACATTCGGCGGTTCGCCCAGATGAAGAGCGGTCACACCCCGAGTCGCACGGTGGCGGCTTACTGGGAGAACGCTGAGATACCGTGGTTCACGCTTGCCGACGTATGGCAGCTACGCGACGGCAAACAGATATATCTCGGTGACACCACGAACAAGATCAACGAGCTAGGGCTCGCAAATTCTGCCGCGGACCTGCTGCCCGCTGGCACCGTAGTCCTGTCGCGGACGGCCTCCGTGGGCTTCTCCGGCATCATGCCGAGGCCTATGGCGACCAGTCAGGACTTCTGGAACTGGGTATGCGGCCCGGATCTGCTACCTGAGTACCTGAACTACCAGTTCAAGTCGATGAGCGCCGAGTTCAAATCGCTCAACATGGGATCGACTCACCAGACCATTTATCAGAAAGATGCCGCCAGGCTTCAAATCGTGGTTCCCCCGCAGGGGGAGCAGCGCGGCATCATTGACTACCTCGACCGCGAGACTGCTCGCATCGACACGCTCATCGAGGAACAGCAACGTTTGGTCGACTTGCTCCGCGAGCGTCGTGCTGGAGTGCTCTCCGAAGCATTCGAAGCGTGCCCGTCGACTGAGACGACCAAGGTCGGACGGTTGCTGACGGCCCGCCCGTCGTACGGCGTGCTGGTGCCACGGTACGTGGATGAGGAGGCGGGTGTTCCGCTTGTTCGTGCCGGAGATTTGCTGAATCTTGCCCCGCAGCGACCCATGCCAGCGATCGCGCCGGAGCAATCGGACGAGTATTCGCGCACGAAGATCGTTGGCGGTGAAGTACTTCTTGGCGTTGTCGGCAAGATGGGCCAGGCTGCGCTCGCACCTCGATGGCTCGCGGGCGCAAACGTTGCGCGAGCGGTTGCGGTACTACGCTGCAAGGAACCCCTTGTGGCTCGCCTCTTGTGCGCATGGCTTGGATCGAACAGCTTCTTGTATCAGGCTGACTTGGCGACGAGCGGCGACAGCATTCAGCCCACGCTCGGTATGAAGGATCTCGCGCGGTTCGATATCAACCTGCCTACCGATCCCAACGCCGCTGACGAACTCACCAGGCGGTTAGCGAAGATCGACATTATGATCGACGAGACCAGGAAGTTCATCGAGCTCGCCCGGGAGCGTCGGTCGGCGCTCATTACGGCCGCGGTGACGGGGCAGATCGACGTGCGAGAGATGGCGTAATGGCTGACCACCACGAGGTCGTCTTCGAGTCCGAGATCTGTACCTACTTGCAGAACCACGGATGGCTGTACTCCGAGGATGACAAGGGTTACGACCGAGAACGGGCGCTTTTCCCCGAGGACCTATTCTTGTGGCTCGAGGAGACACAGAAGCAGGCGTACGAGAAGTCGCTGAAGGCGGCGGGGTCGCAGGCGAAGATGGTCGACGTCCTCACCGCGGCGCTGGACAAGCCTCTCGAGCACGGCGGCGGGACGTTGAATATCCTCCGCAACGGGGTGCAGTACATCGGCGGCGGTCGGTTGAAAATGGCGCAGTTCCGGCCTGAGAATAGCCTGAACCCGACCACCACCGCGCAGTACGCGGCCATGCGGGTGCGCGTGATGCGGCAGGTGCACTTTTCCACCGCCGACCAGCGCAGCATCGACCTGGTGTTCTTCGTCAACGGGCTCCCGGTCGCCACCGTGGAACTGAAGACCGACTTCACCCAGTCCCTCGAGGAAGCGGTCAACCAGTACCGCAAGGCCCGGAAGCCGCTGACCAACGGGCGGCCAGAGCCGCTGCTGACGTTCGGGCACCGCGCGCTGGTGCACTTCGCCGTCTCCAACGACCGGGCTGCGATGACCACTCGACTCGACGGCGAGAAGACCCACTTCCTGCCGTTCGACCGCGGCCACGAGGGGGGCGCGGGCAACCCGCCCGCCGCGGACGGCAAGTCGGCGACGGCCTACCTGTGGGAGCGGGTCTGGGAGAAGGACGCCTGGCTCACGATCATCGGCCGGCTGATGATCGTCGAGACCAAGGACGAGTGGGACGTCACCACCGGCACCTCGGTCCGGCGCACGAGCATGCTGTTCCCGCGGTTCCACCAGTGGGAGGCCGTCACGGCCATCATCGCGGCGGTGCGCGAGGAGGGCGTGGGGCAGCGCTACCTGATCGAGCATTCGGCAGGCTCGGGCAAGACGAACACCATCGCCTGGACCGCGCACCGGCTGGCGCGGCTCCATGTGGAGGACAAGAAGGTCTTCGACTCAGTGATCGTGGTCGTCGACCGCACCGTGCTCGACGGGCAGCTCCAGGACGCGGTTCGGCAGATCGACGGCCAGGGGAAGATCGTGGCCACGATCAGCCCCGAGGACGTCCGGAAGGCCGGGGCGAAGTCGAAGTCCGGGCTGCTGGCCACAGCGCTGAAGAACGGCGAGCTGATCATCGCGGTGACAGTGCAGACCTTTCCGCACGCACTGGAGGAGATCCGCCGCGACAAAGGCCTGCAAGGCAAGCGGTTCGCGATGATCGCCGACGAAGCTCACTCGTCTCAATCGGGTCAGATCTCCAACAAGATCAAAGCCGTGCTGACTGCCGAGGAGATTAAGGAGATCGAGGAGGGCGGCGAACTCGACGTCGAGACGGTCCTGGCCGCGGAGATGACCGAACGGGCCGAGTCGCCCAACATCTCCTACCTCGCGTTCACCGCGACCCCGAAGAACAAGACGCTGGAGCTCTTCGGCCGCAAGGGCCCCGACGGCAAGCCGGCGGGGTTCCACCTCTACTCGATGCGCCAAGCGATCGAGGAGGGCTACATCCTCGACGTGCTCCGCGGCTACCAGCCCTACGATACCGCGCTGAAGATCGCCGGGCAGCTCGAGAGCGGCGACGGTGACGTCGTCGTGGAGGAGGCTGCCGCGCGCAAGGGGTTGATGCGCTGGGTGAAGCTGCACCCCACGAACATCAGCCAGAAGGTGCAGATCATAGTCGAGCACTTCCACGCCAACGTCGCCCAGTTGCTGGAGGGCAGGGCGAAGGCGATGGTCGTCACCGACTCGCGCAAGGCAGCGGTGAAGTACAAGAAGGCGATCGACGCCTACATCGCTACGCGGGCCGCCCAGGACGACTCGTACACTTACCGCACGCTTGTCGCCTTCTCCGGCTCGGTGAAGATGGCCGAGGACGAGGAATGGGCCGCCGACTGGGGCCCGCAGCCGGGCAAGGACGACGAGCTCACCGAGGCGAACCTCAACCCCGGCGCCGGCTCCGACCTGGCCGCCGCGTTCAAGGGCACGACGTACGCGATCATGGTCGTCGCCAACAAGTTCCAGACCGGCTTCGACCAGCCGCTGCTCTCAGCGATGTACGTCGACAAGAAGCTCTCCGGCGTCACTGCCGTGCAGACGCTCTCCCGGCTCAACCGCACCCACCGCACAGCGGGTGGCGAGCAGAAGCGCAAGACGTTCGTCATCGACTTCGTGAACAAGCCCGAAGACATCCGCGCGGCGTTCGAGCCCTACTACGCGGGCGCCACCCTTGAGACCGAGACCGACCCGTACGCCGTCATCCACCTGACCACCAAACTCGCCCAGGCCGGGATCTACACCGAGGACAACGTGCGGGAGGTCGGCCGGCTCTGGGTCGGTCGGAAGGGCAACAACGCGCTCTCCGCCGCGATCAGCCCGGCCAAGGTCGCCTTCGAGCAGCGCTACGCGGCAGCGCGGGACGCCGGCGACACCGTCGAGCTCACCGCCCTCGACCTCTTCCGCAAGGACGTCTCCACCTTCGTCCGCCTCTATGACTTCATGAGCCAGATCGTCGACTACGGCGACCCCTACATGGAGATGCTGTCGATCTTCCTGCGGCTCCTGGAGAAGGTCATCGCCGAGTCGGCGTGGACCGCGGAGGTCGACCTCTCCGACGTGGTGCTGGTCGGGGTCAAACACACCAAGGCGGCCGCCGTCGACATCGCGCTCACCGGCGACGGGCAGCTGAAGGGGATCAGCGCCGCGGGCAGCGGCGCCCGGAAGGAGCCGAAGTACGTCGCGCTCCAGGTCGTGATCGACAAGATGAACGACCTCTTCGGCGCCGACGCGTTCACCAACTCGCAGATCCGAGAGTTCGTGCAGGGCCTGGTCCAACGGTTGCTCGCCGTCCCGGAGCTCATCGACCAGGCCAAGGTGAACTCGAAGAAGCAGTTCATGGAGTCGCAGGACTTCCAAGCGGCGGTCACCGAGGCGGTCGCCGACAACCAGCACGCCCACAACACCATGGCCGACTACTTCTTCAGCGACGGACCCGCCATCGGCGCCGTCATCACGGCCCTCGCCGACGCGTTCTACGAGGCCGCGCTTGATCGTCAGACTGACATGTGAGCTCGGCCCATGCCGGGGCGCAGGTCAGGTCGATCCGGACGAGTCCTGCGCCCTCGCGCCAGGCCGCTAACGAGGACGGCGTCAACGTCGAGCCAGACGACCGCGTTCGGGGCGACGATGCTGGGGGGCGGTGGCGTGGGGTGGGCGGGGCACTCAGGCCGCCCGGGCCGTGAAGTGCTTGGCGGACGCCCCTTGGGCGGGGCTTGCCAACCATTGGAGCCCTTTGTCAACCCTGGGTTGTGGGAGATCCGTGTCCCAGAGGGGTTGGCGTCGAGCCGTCCGATCAGGTCGGGGTCTCTCCTCGCGTCGTCACTAGACGGTGCTCGGGAACCCGGTGGTGGTCCAGGCCCTGCGGCCGCTGCGCGGTGCTCCCGGTTGGCCGGCGCCATGCGATCGAGGTCGTCGGCCAGGCCGTTGAGCAGCTCGCCGAGCGGCCCGCGGTAGCGGTCGGGATCGGGCAGCGGGGTGAGGCCATTACGGACCCGGTCCGCGGCCGCGCTGACGATCGCGCGGTCTCTGCGGAACTTCTCGGCAGCCTCGTAGTCGCGTCGGTTCACGTCTTCCCCCTCGTGGGTGTACAGCAGGACCGTCCCGGGGGAAGCAGGACCAGCCCCATTCTGCGCTACGGGTCCGGCCGGCCGCTGCACAAGCGGTCTCCACTCAGACCGTCGCGGCCGACCAGGTTTCTAGCGCCTCGCACTCTGAGCTGTACCTTGCCGGGAGAAACAGCCCCCCTGAAGCATCCTGCAGAAGCGGCGCCCTCGGCCCCGGACGCGCAGACGCGCCGCCGGGGCCGAGCTGTGTACGGAGGCTTGACTTGTCAGGTCCCTGCCGCCCGAGCCGAGCGCGGGCAGGTGGACCTGCGCAACGCACAGGACTAGATGATGGGCACCGACGGGCAATAGGTATCGCGCGCCAACGCATCAAAGGCGGCCTGATACTGGTACCAGTAAGGTGCGTTCTGAGTCTGCCTTTGGATCCAATCATTCACGCTGTAGCCGTCGCGCACCATGAAGCCGCAGTCTCGTCGGGCTGACTGTTCAAGATGTTCATCGCTGAAATCTTGCATATTCGTAACCGTCACAGTGCCATCGAGTCTAGGCACGTAGATCGTCATGGCTTTGATGGCGGGCAGCTGTGCATCGAATTCTGCGTCCTGCTCGGGGCTGGTCGCGATCCAAGGCCCCTCGTTATTTCTCATCAATGTGCCGGGCGCGGGTGGCAATGGAGACGGCGACGCAGACGACGAGCCGCTCCCGCTCGGGAGCGTCGAGTTGTAGATGACCGGGGAGACGTACCACCCGACGAGTGCAAGCGCACATAGCCCGAGGACCCCCCAGAAGTAGCGGTCGGGGATCGCGGTTAGCCATGTGCGCGCCGGTCGAGATGCGGGCGGACCTGAGCTAGGAGGAGGGGCCGTCACCGATGACTCCGAGGACGTAGGAGGGGAGCTGTCGCGCCTGACGTCGATCATGTTGATCTCGTCGTTACGGCCTGGCGCTCAGAAGATATGGATTTGAGATCGCCGAACTACAGACGTCGCCACGCCTCTCATCGTGCTCGCTCCCCTCGGCCCTACGTGCCGCTGCGGAAGACTTCGTAGATGCGCCGACCGAGCCGGACGCGCCGTCCGTTGCCGCCGCATCGCGGGCACGGCCGCCACGCCTTGCCGCTCGGCGAGCGTTTCTTGCCAGTTCCAAGGCAGCGCCGGCAGGCCGTGAACGGCCACCAGGCGCACGCCGCGACGTAGTGCACCAGCGCTCCTAGCGCAGCGCGATGAGGGTCCACACGATGGCCTCCAGGCCGGTTTCAGCGGTCTGGGACTGCCCAGGGTTCGGTTGACTCCTGGCCTGTGAGGACGAGCTCCTCGCTGGAAGGATCGACATCGTGCCCAAGCCGTTCCCGAAGGAGTTCCGCCGCGACGTGATCGCTGTCGCCCGCCAGGGCGACCAGTCCATCGCCGCGGCCGCGCGGAACTTCGGGATCTCGGAGTCCTGCCTCTCACGCTGGCTCAAGATCGCCGACCGCGAAGACGGCCTCACCCCGGACACACCCGACCCGCCGGCCAGGGCGGGCGAGGGCGACCTCGAGGCGGAGAACCGCGAGCTGCGCAAACGCCCGAAGCAGCTCGAGCAGGAGAACGAGATCCTGCGGCGCGCCACTGCCTACTTCGCCCGCGACGTGCTCCCAAAATGATGTACCCGCTGGTCGGCGCACCTCGCCGCCGACAACATCCCCGTCGCGGTGACCTGCCGGGTGCTGGGCTTCAGCAAGCAGGCCTTCTACAAGTGGCGGGCCAAGCCCGTCTGCGACCGGGACTACGACGACGCGCACCTGCTCAACGCCGCCGTCGACGTGCACCACGACGACCCCGAGTTCGGCTACCGCTTCATCACCGACGAACTCGCTGCTCAGGGCTGGACGGCCTCGCGCAACCGCGTGAACCGGCTCTGCACACTGCAGAAGCTGTGGTCGGTCCACGCCCGTCGACGGGGCCGCTACCGCCGCCCGGGCCCACCGGTGCACGACGACCTCGTGGGCCGCGAGTTCACCGCCGCGGCGCCGAACCTGTTGTGGTTCACCGACATCACCGAGCACCCCACCGCCGAGGGCAAGCTCTACCTCTGCGCGGTCAAGGACGCCTGTTCCAAGCGGATCGTGGGCTACTCCATCGACACCCGCATGACCTCCCAGCTCGCTGTCGACGCGCTGCGCAACGCCATCGCGCTACGCGCGCCGGACGCGACCGCGATCGTCCACTCCGACAGAGGCAGCCAGTTCCGCTCCCACGCCTACCAGCGGGTTCTGCGTGAAGCGCAGCTCCAAGGGTCGATGGGTCGGGTCGGGACCTGCGCGGACAACGCCGCGATGGAGTCGTTCTTCAGCCTCCTGCAGAAGAACGTGCTCAACCGCCGGCGCTGGGCCACTCGCGCCGAGCCGCGCCTCGCGATCGTGTCCTGGATCGAGAGCACCTACCACCGCCGCCGACGACAAGACACCCTCGGCAGGCTCACCCCAGTCGAGTTCGAGATACTCAACCAGGCCGCTCACGCGGCCTGAGCCCCTACCCGACCCGGGTCAACCAGAGTCTGGGCAGTCCCGTGCCGTCGGAGTGCAGCCTGGGCGCCAGCCCAGCTGGATCAGCTCGGTACCGGCCCCTTCGCGTCGGTACGCTGTGCTCATGACGCGTCTGGACCGCATCACCTCGGATCCGGCGGTGTGCCACGGCCAGCCGACGGTGCGGGGTCTGCGCTACACCGTCGAGAGCCTGCTCGAACTGTTGTCGGCAGGCATGAGCATCGACGAGGTGCTCGAGGACTACCCCGACCTCGAACGTGACGATCTGCTCGCGGCCTTGGAGTTCGGCGCGTTGGCGGCAGGTCGGCGTCGGGTGGTCCCGCTCGGCGCCGCGTGAGGTTTCTCGTCGACGCGCAGCTGCCTGCGCGACTGGCGCGGGCCTTGACCGACGCCGGCCATGACGCGCTGCACACGACCGATCTGCCGGACGGCAACCGCACGACGGACGCGCAGATCGCCGTCCTGGCCGACCAGGATGGTCGGGTGGTCGTGACCAAGGACCGCGATTTCCGAGACGGACACCTGTTGTCCGGGTCGCCTCGTCGGCTGCTCGTGGTCGCGACCGGCAACATCACCAACACCGCGTTGTTGGCGCTGTTCGCCGCGAACCTCGACGCGATCCTCACTGCGCTCGACGAGGTGGCGTTCGTCGAGATCGGGCCGGGAGCGCTCGTCCTGCACCGCCCGCGCGAGGACGGGCCGGACCGCTCCTCGTGACACCGGGCTGCCGGGCGGCCGGCGCGGCACGTCAACCTCGCGACGCTCGCGACAGTCTTCGAGGGTTACGACGTCAACCTTCTGCGACGAGGCACGAGGTGAACCAACGGCCCTCGCCTGGCTCCGCACCGCCCGCCTGTGGGGCCCGGCCCGAGGACCGCGAGGTCTGTCAGGGAGACTGGGGACCAGTGCCCGCCCTCTCGACCTGGAGCCTTTGATGCCGCAGGGGACCGTCCGTTGGTTCGACGCCGAACGGGGTTTCGGCTTCCTCGCGCCCGAGGACGGCTCCCCGGATGTGTTCGTGCACGCCTCCGAGATCGTCGGGGACGGCGGCGCGAAAGTGCTCCGCGAGGGTCAGGCCGTCGTGTTCGAGGTCGGCGAGAACGACCGCGGACCCCAGGCGCTGCGCGTTCGCGTCACCGCCGATGCGGCCACCGGCAGCGCCGTGGGCCTGCTCGGCACCGTCAACTGGTACGAGCCGGGCAAGGGGTACGGCTTCGCGTCGCCGGACGGCGGCGGCGCCGACATCTTCGTGCACAGCTCCGCCATCGTGACCGGCGGTGTGGTCACCGAGGGGCAGCGGGTGGCCTTCCTGATCGTCGAAGGCGAGCGCGGCCCGCAGGCCGGGCACGTGATCCCGCTGGGAGCGGGGGCCGGCCTACCCGCTGCGGACGGCGCGGACGGTGCCGACGGCACGGTCGCCTGGTACGACGAGGACAAGGGCTTCGGCTTCATCAACCCCGACTCCGGCACCGGGGACGTCTTCGTTCACGCCCGGGCCCTGGCCGAGGGGCTGACGTGGCTCGCGGAGGGCGACCGCGTCGCCTACGAGGTGGCTAGTGGAGACAAGGGCCCGCAGGCCCGCGACGTGCACCTGGTCCGGGAGCCCCGGACGGCGCTGCAGCGGTCGGCACCTGCTGCGGCCGCAGGGCCGGCGGTGCGGGACGTGCCCGTACGAGGCGGCGAGGGCGTCGTCGCGCGCTACGACGGCGACCGCGGCTTCGGCTTCATCACCCCGGACGCAGGCGGCGACGATCTCTTCGCCCACGTGTCCGTGGTCATGGGGTCGGAGCCGCTGCAGAAGGGTGACCGGGTCCGGTACGCGGTGCGTCAGAGCGACCGGGGCCCGCAGGCCGACCGCGTCGAACGCCTCTGAAGAGGCGGCCCCGCCGATGGCTGATCACTTCCCGACGAGAGTGCTCGTTTATCCGCGTATGTCCACCATGGACAAAATGGCACTGACGATGGCAATGAACTACCGCCGTCTCACATCACTCAGGACAGCCCATGCAACGGCGATGACCCCCTGACCTGCAGAATGCAACACAGCTCACATCGCCGGTTTCCTTTGCAAGGCGGGGGTTAGGGGGTTCGATTCCCCTCGTCTCCACCACCGCTCACCAGTGGAAACGCTGGCGGAAAGATCGCTAGACTGTGATGGCCATGACAGTGGCTATGCCTACCGTCGCTGCGTGGCCGAGAACCCGCCGAAGCCCGGCACCGAGGGGATGATCCGGCGCCGCGGCAACTCCGGAAGATGCTTCGGAAGTTCAGGGCGCAGGTCGCCGAGCAGTGCCACGCCAAGACCCGCGCCCCGCTGCGGACGACGATCGAGTCCTGGCACGAGACCCACGAGCTCGAGGAGTCGACCCGCAAGAACGACGTCGGCGACGCGGAGCGCCACATCTGCCCGGTCCTCGGCGACGAACCGATCGAAAGGTCACCACGCACGTCCAAGGGGGTCCACGGGGTCGGGCGGCGCGGTCGGCGACGCCGGGACCGCGAGGGTGTACTCCCCAGCCCGCCCCACGTCCAGGGACGCTCCTCGTGGACCAGCAACACGACCGGGCAGCCCGGCGGGCAGCAGTAGTCCGGATGAAAGGGGTATTTCACCTGAAACACTCAAAGCAATCAATCCGTCCCGTTTCGGCCGATTGATCTCCGAGTCATCATGTGAGCTGAGTTATTTCTTGACGTGTCCCCACCGGCGGTGCACCGTGTCCTTCGAATAACTCGGCGCGCCTTTCGCAACACTGATCATGACGTCGGTCGACGGAAACCGGACGAGGTGTCGGCCGCTGCACGGTCGCGGCAGCGTGAGGACAGCCTCCACGGCAATCGCGATTGATGGGCAAATCTCATGAGCGCAACGGCACTGAAAAAGGGCCTGAGTGAGCGTCAGCTGAGGATGATCGCCATCGGCGGGGTGATCGGAGCGGGCCTGTTCGTCGGCTCTGGCGTGGTCATCGGCAGCACCGGGCCCGCCGCGTTCATCACGTATGCGCTGTGCGGGTTCCTGGTCATCATGGTCATGCGGATGCTCGCCGAGATGGCGGTGGCCAACCCGTCGACCGGCTCGTTTGCCGACTACGCGCGCGATGCAATGGGAGGCTGGGCGGGTTTCTCGGTCGGCTGGCTGTACTGGTACTTCTGGGTGATCATCGTCGGGTTCGAGGCGATCGCCGGAGCGAAGATCGTCCAGTACTGGATCCCGGGCGTTCCGTTGTGGCTGGTCTCCCTTGTTCTCCTGACCGCGATGACCCTGACCAACCTGTTCTCGGTTTCGTCGTTCGGCGAGTTCGAGTTCTGGTTCGCCGGAATCAAGGTCGCTGCGATCGTGGTGTTCCTCGTGATCGGTCTGGCGTACGTGTTCGGGCTGTGGCCGGGTAAGTCCATGGACTTCTCCAACCTGACCGCGCACGGCGGATTCCTGCCCTTCGGAATCTGGGGGATCACCGCCGCGGTCGTGACGGTGATCTTCTCGATGACGGGCGCCGAGGTCGCCACGATCGCCGCGGCCGAGTCGAAGGACCCGGAGCGGGCGGTGGCCAAGGCCGCCAACTCGGTGATCGCGCGCATCGCCACCTTCTACATCGGCTCGATCCTGCTGCTGACGATCATCCTGCCGTGGAACGACTCGACCGTGGCCGCGTCGCCGTTCGTCGCCGCGTTCACCCAGATGGGGATCCCGTACGCCGACGACGTGATGAACGCCGTGGTGCTGACCGCGGTACTGAGCTGCCTCAACTCGGGCATGTACACCGCGTCACGCATGCTGTTCGTCCTTGCGGCCCGCCGCGAGGCACCCTTGCAACTGGTCAGCGTGACCAAGCGGGGCGTGCCGGCCGTCGCGATCCTCGCGTCATCGCTCGTCGGCTTCCTGTGCGTCATCGCCGCCGCGGTGTCGCCGGACACGATCTTCGCGTTCCTGCTCAACTCCAGCGGCGCCATCATCCTGTTCGTCTACGTCCTCATCGGGATATCTCAGATCGTCCTGCGGCGCCGCAGCGGATCCGAGCACCTGCGGGTGAAGATGTGGCTGTTCCCCGGACTGTCGATCCTCACCGTGCTGGGGATCGTGGCGATACTGGCTCAGATGGGCCTCGAGCCGGACACGCGGTCGCAACTGGTCCTGAGCCTGCTGTCCTGGGCGGTCGTGATCGCGTTCTACTTCGCCAACAAGTGGTTCATCGCCCGCCGCCCGGTGCCGCAGGAGATGGCCCCGGCCGTGGAGCCGCGTCGAGTGCTGGTACTGGCCAACGAGACCGCGAACTCCGACGAGCTGCTCGACGAGCTGCGCCGCATCGGCGCCGACCGGGCCACCCACTACTTCGTCGCGGTGCCTGCCAGCCCCGTGGAGACGGGTACCGCGGCGACGCACGGCCCGCTCGACGTCATGGAGGCCACCCAGGCCGCGGCCCAGGCACGGCTGGACCACACGCTGTCCACCCTGCGCTCGGAGAACGTGCAGGTCGACGGCGCGCTGGGGGACTACCGGCCGCTGCGAGCGCTCGCCAACGCCGTCGACACATTCCACCCGGATCAGATCGTCATCGCCACCCTGCCGCTCGAGGCATCCGTCTGGCACCGGTTCGACGTCGTCGACCGCGCCCGCACGGAACACCCGGACGTCCCGGTGACCCACGTCGTGGCGACCCCGGTGGCGATGCAGCAGGCCTTCCAATGACGATCATCGCCGGCTTCAGCTCCAGCAGGCAGGGCAGCGCGCCGCTCAACCTCGCGACGCAGCTGGCCCGCACCACCGGCGAGAGGGTCATCGCCGCCGCGGTCGTGGAGCGGACGCTGCCGGCCGGTGTCGATCCGATCGAGGACGAGTACCGGGGCTACCTGGCGTCACGGGCGAGCGAGTCGCTCCGACGACTGGTCGACCGGCTGCCCGGCGACCTCGACATCTCCGTGGCGGTCCACCACTCGACCTCGATCCCCAACGGGCTGATGGAGCTGGTGAACCAGCACAGCGCCGATCTCGTGGCGGTGGGGTCGTCGTCCTCGGGCCTGCTCGGCAGGGTCGCCCTCGGGAGCGTGACCGAGCGGCTGGTACACACCTCGAAGGTGCCGGTCGCGATCGCCCCGCGCGGCTACCCGTCGAGTCCGGTCCCCGTCCAACGGCTGACGGCCGCGTACCGCGGCGACGCAGACGCGGCGGTTCTGATCTCCACCAGTGCGGACCTGGCGAAGCAGTGGAAGGTTCGGCTACGGATCGCGTCGTTCACGGTCCGGCCCTTCACCATGTTCGGCGGCTCGATCGAACCCTCGGCCGAGGAGCTCGTCGTCCAGCAGTGGACGCACCGGACCACGGCCGCGGCGGTCGAGCACCTCGAGGAGGCCCGAGCCCAGAGCGGGCACGCCGACGTGGAGGTTGTGATCGGGTGCGGCACCGAGTGGCGGGAGGCCGTCGACGACATCGCCTGGGAACCCGGCGACGTCCTGCTACTCGGGTCCGCGGCCGCCGGGCCGCTGGCCCAGGTGTTCCTCGGCACGGCCGCCTCGAAAATCCTCCGCCATGCGCCCGTTCCAGCCATGATCGTGCCGAGGCGGTAGGGCTCCCGTACTCCCGACGCGAGCCCGACGGTCCTTGCCTCGAGGGCCGCCCCCCTCTGACCCGATTCTGCCTGCGCCACGAGGCGCTGGTGCGCCGTGAGGCACTCGGAGTCGAAGGAGGTGGAAGACCTTCTCGTCGGGTTGTGAGCCCGCCGCCCGCGCTCGCCGGCCGTCACTCGTCATCGGTCCCTCCTGCTGTCCGGCGACAAGGCTGGCCTACTTCGTCCGGCGACGTCGGACGAACTTCTCCTCGGCGTCGTCGGCGCCGTACACCTCGACGATGCCGCGCAGGACGGAGTTCGAGCCGAAGACCAGGTCGACCGCGGTGGCGGTCCGCACCCACGTTCCGCTCAGGCCTGGTGGACGCAACCACGCACACGAGCAGCGGGAGCGGCCCAAAGTCCGCTCAGCCGTGGGTGTCCACCCTGCTGCCGGGCGCCACGTGGCGATCGGCGCGAAGGCAAGAGGGGCGGTCCTCCCCGCTGGCCGATCAGGACGAGTCGGAGGCGGTGGGCATGGTGAGCCCGCCGGCCTGGACGCGCTGGTTCAGCTCGGCGTTCATGCGCCGGGCGTCCTCGAGCTGGTCTTCCAGGACGACGATGCGGCACGCCGCCTCGAGGGCCGTGCCCTCGTCGACCAGTGCCCGGACCCGCGCTGCCAACCGAAGCTGATATCGGGAGTAGCGACGGTGCCCCCCGGGTGAGCGCTGTGGCGCAAGCAGTTTCACCTCGTCCAGGCTGCGGAGAAATCCGGGCGTGGTGCCGAGCATCTCGGCCGCTCGGCCCATCGTGTAGGCGGGGTAGTGCTCGTCGTCGAACTTGTCGGCTGCGGCTTGTGGGTCTCGGGTCATTACACCTCTACGGACGAGGGGCCCCGGTGCAGTCGCACCAGGGCCCCAGGGTTGGCTCTTCACACCATCGACCGACTCGAACGTCGGCTTCCTCGACCCGCAGAAACCTGAAAACCGACTCCTGCGGGGAAACGCATCCGCGTGATAACCGAGAATCACCTTCCGTTCCGACGAGGTTGTACCCACGCGACCAACAGTGGGTCTGACAGTGTGCTGCTTCCCTTCTCCTCAGTGTTGCGACTTGCTGGTGTTGCGACTTGCTGGTGTTGCGCCACGGGTAGTTACGTCATCTCCCGTGCTGATCTTCTCTTCCCTCGGACGTGGAAGAGACTACCCACAGCCGTCGACGGATGTCTACCTCCACGGAGTGAGATTTTTGGGTTCGGCAGGATGTGTTGCTGCCGTTGGCCGTGAAGCCGACTCCCTGCTCATGGGGACCGAGAGACGCCCACGAGGTGTCGAGGCGGCCTCGAGCACGCCGCCTCCACCGAGGGGGACGACCGCCGTATCACCTGGATGCCCAGGTGCCGTCTCCTCTCCGTGCTCAGTCGGGCCGGCGCGGCTCCCGTGCAGGATCGAGGGCGAGCTCGGGCTGGCGGTCGAGCCCCGGTTCGTCGGGTCCGGTCTGTTCGGGTTCGCTGGTGTGCACGTCGCGAGGTTCGGTGTGCTGGTCGGCCTCACTGCGCAGGGACCGAATACCGGAGTTGAGCACGGCGAGCAGCGGGACCGCGAGGAGCGCTCCGGCGATGCCCCCGACGAGCAGCCCGGTGGCGATGGCGAGGATGACGGCCAAGGGGTGCAGTTTGACGGCGCGGCCGAGGAGCAGGGGCTGCAGGACGTGGCTCTCCAGCTGCATGATCCCGATGATGATCGCGAGCACGATCACGGCGGAGATCGGGCCCTGCGCTACGAGCGCGACGACGACCGCGACGCCGCCGGCGACGACCGCTCCGATGATCGGGATGAAGGCGCCGAGCAACACCAGTGCGGCGAGGGGGACGGCGAGCGGGACACCGAGGATCGCGAGCCCGATCCCGATCGCGACCGCGTCGACGACGGCGACGACGGCAGTGGCCCGGACGTAGCTGACCAGGGCGGCGACCCCGCGGCGCCCGGCGACATCGACCCGGGTACGGACGTCGTGGGGGGCGGCACCGAGCAGGAACTGCCAGATCCCTGCTCCGCCGTGGAGGAAGAAGATGAGGGTGAACACCACGAGCAGGATCTCGGTGAGCACCTCACCGATGGTGGCCGCGGTGGTCAGCGCGCCGGCGGTGATGGCGGCCTGGTTCGCGCTGAGGGTGTCGAGTACCTCCTGCTGGATGCCGGCGAGCTGTGCCTGGCCGATCGTGAACGGCCCGGTTGCCAGCCAGCTGACGATCGAGTCGACGCTGGTGCTGAGCTGGACGACGAGCGCGGGGAGGCCGCGGACGAAGGTGATGACGACGAAGGTCAGGACCCCGCCGAGCGCGGCCAGCCCGGTGACGACCACCAGCGCGGTGGCCAGGCCGCGGGGCACGCGACGCGCCTGGAGCAGGCTGACTGCGGGGGACAGGAGGGCGGCGAGGAGCAGCGCGATCGCCACCGGCACGACGATCGCGGCGAGGTAGGCCACGACCTGCCCGAGTACGTACAGGGCCGCCGCAACCACCAGCAACCGCCAGCCGATCGCGCCGCTGACGCGCAGCATCCGGGGGACCAGCAGACGGACGTCGTCCGCTTCCCGGCCGTCTCTGAAGCGGCCCATGGGGCCGGCGGTTCGAGTTCTCCCGGCGTCCGTCCGGCGAGGCTGCGGAGTCGACGCCTGTGCGTTCGCGTCAGAGGTGACCTTCACCTGCCGCAGCCGCTCGTGCTCGGATCCAGCAGCCGTCGACGTAACGCGGTGCGGTCCGCTCGCTGCGTACTACTGGTGGCAAGGAAGGTAACCAGCACGTCTGCGAAGCGACCGGGCTGCTCGGAGTGCGGGAAGTGTCCGGCTCGGTCGAAGATCTGCAGACGGCTGCCGGGCAACAGCTGGTGGGCGGCTTCGGAGTGGGCGACGGGGATGACGGCGTCCCGAGCACCCGCGACAAGCAGCACGGGGGTGTCGGCGAGCAGGTAGAGCCTGCCCGTGCCGTCGAGGCGCTGCCCCGACCCGTCGAGAGTGCTGCGCACGGTCTGGACGAACGCGCCTCGTGCTCCGCTGTCGGTGAAGGAAACCCATGCCCGGCCGAGCTCTTCGACGTCGGCGGCCGGCCCGCCCGGAAGCAGCCGGACGATCGTGTGGGTCAGTCTTCTGAGCCAGGACGGGGTCATCGCGGGAAGCGTCCGCAGGACCAGTGCGGTGCCGGGCAGGCCCGCCGCCCGGAGCACGTGACTGACCTCGCGGCCCAGCCCGCCGCTGGCGACCAGCACGAGCCGTTCGGTGAGCTCGGAGAACTGGTAGGCGAACTGCATCGCCACACCACCACCGAAGGAATGCCCGACCACGGTGACCCGGTCGAGGCCCAGGGCCACGATCAGGTCGCGTAGTCCTGTGGCGTAGGCGCCGAGGGAGTAGTCCCCGCTACACGGTTTCGCGGACTCCCCGTGCCCGAGCAGATCGGGTGCGACCGCATGGACGTCATGGCCGAGCAGCTCGAGTGCCGGCAGCCAGGTCGAGGAGCTGCTGCTGGCGAGGCCGTGCAGGAATACCACCGCCGGGCCGCCGCTGTGCTCGCCGGTCTCGAGGTAGGTCACCTGGTGACCGTGCAGCCGGATAGTGCGTCGCGCGACCGGGGCCGCACCGTCGGGCGTGTCGCTGCCGATGCGAGGGCGGGACGTGAAGGCTCCGGGAAGGACCGACTGGCAGGCGGGGAGTGCTGGTGCTGGCATGGTGTCCTACGAGTGGAAGGTGGAGGGGCGGGTGAGCTGGACGGCCCTCACCGTCAGCCGAGCGTCGCCAGGGCGCCCGGCGCGATCTCGATCTGTACCGGAGTGTCCGCGTCCAGGGGGAGGACCTCCCCATCGAGCTGCAGCGGAGTCGGTCCACGGGTGACGAACCCGTACCGGGTCGCTGTGGGTTGAGGCCGAGGACCTTCCACTTGGACACATGGTGAAGAGCGATCACCTCGAATCGGCCGTCGTCGGGCTGGTCGGTCTCTCGCTCTGGTTCGGGCGGGCACCGGACCATCGCGCCGCGCGTCGGCCGGGCGCGAGGTCCCGCAGTACGCCGAGATGGCGGCCGCGGCGCCCATCGACATCAGCGCCTACGGCGACGATCGGGGTCAGCCCCATCCCG
The DNA here is from genome assembly GCF_040648315.1 of Pseudonocardia sp. NPDC049154. Classification (NCBI taxonomy): domain Bacteria; kingdom Bacillati; phylum Actinomycetota; class Actinomycetes; order Pseudonocardiales; family Pseudonocardiaceae; genus Pseudonocardia; species Pseudonocardia sp. NPDC049154. Next base: position 12,417 of record NZ_JBEZDN010000006.1, on the reverse strand, counting down.
ATGTAGGAGTGCGCGTACCGGACGAGGGCGTCGGGTCCGTGGCCGACAGTGAGGCGCAGCAGGTCGAGGCGGCGGACATCCCCGGCGACGATGGCGTCGCCGAGGGGCTGTTCGCCGGTGGTCCGGCGATGGTCGTTGGCGTTGCCTGCGGCCATGACCGCGCAGACCGTGCCGGTGTCGCCGGCCTGCATGACCCCGTCGATGACCTCGTTGTAGCCGCCGTCCCCGCTCACCGACACGATCAACGAGCGAGGAGTGCGGGCAGCGTTCCTGGCCAGGTCCCGGGCATGGCCGGCGTGCTCGGTCGGACTCAGGTGGACCCACGTCCGCGGCAGCCTTCGGCTGAGATCGGCGCAGAGTCCCTCGGCCAGCTCCGCCGCGGACCCCGTGCTGTGCGGATTGAAGATCACCACGATCCGATTGAACGGGGAGGCGGTGATCACGTGAGGACTGCCCGCGGCTTCTGCGGTCATCGACTGCTTTCTGTAGTCGCTCGTGAAGAGGAGCACCCGGTCGAGAGTGGAGGCGACGTGCCGGGCGGGCGGTTCAGTGCACCCGCCGCCAGAGCGCGCGGAGCGCCGCTCCCATGCCGAGGACGACCAGCAGCGGCAGCGGCAGACAACATCCACAACCGCCGACCGAGACGTCGGCACCGCGCCCGGTACGGGTCGAGTAGTAGGGCAGGGGCCCCTACATCCCGAACCGTCCGCGGCGCCTCGGAAGGCTCGAGGACGGGAGCCCGTGGTAGGAGGACCGGCGGGTGCGCCGGCCGAACAACGCGCGGTCGAGGAGATACCGGCGCACGACGGAACCAAAGCGGCTCACCGGCGGCTCCCGGCCTCGCTGGCGATACGCCACGTTCCGAGTTCGGAGTACTTGCAGGTGGATGTCGGGGACGGGGGCCTCACGGCCGACATCCGTTTCGTGACGTCTTCACAGCATTCTCTCCCCGGTCTCGTGCGGCACAGCTCTGTTCAGGTCGGCTGATGTGGCGGCGGCGCGTATCCACTTGGCAGGCTTCTCGAGGACCCCGGCGAGCTGCTGATCCGACAGTTGCATGATTCGGATGCCGTGGGCCTGTTGCCTCTTGTGGCCCTGGCCGGCCTCGACGTCCGCGCGCCGGCCATCGTCGAGGCTGCGAACTCCGTCGCGAGATCGCTCCAGGGAACGTTGCTCGCGTGGCCGCGTTCCGGCGGCCGGGTCGATGGACCAGGTCGCGAGGGCGTGGTCGCTGGTCGCCGCGATCAGGCCCGGGCGGCGAGGCGGGCGAGGCGTGCGGTGGAGGGCCATCGGACATGGTGGGCCCAGCCGAGCTTCTCGAACACCCAGATGACGCGGGCGGAGATGTCGACCTGGCCGGGGTCGACGCCGTGACGGGCGCAGGTCGGGTCGGCGTGGTGCAGGTTGTGCCAGGACTCGCCCATCGACAGGATCGCCAACGGCCACACGTTCGTCGCCTTACCGGGAGCGCTCCAGGGCCGGTCGCCGATCATGTGGCAGATCGAGTTGATCGACCAGGTGACGTGGTGCAGCACTGCGACGCGGACCAACCCGGCCCAGAAGAACGCGGTCAGCGCGCCCCACCAGGACAGGGTGGCCAGGCCCCCGATGAGGGCGGGGGCGAGCAGGGTGAGCACGGTCCAGAGCGGGAATCGTCGGCTGATTCGGACGAGGTCGCGGTCGGCGAGCAGGTCCGGGACGAAGCGGTCGGCGTTGGTGGTACTGCGGTCGAAGAGCCAGCCGAGGTGGGCGTGGAAGAAGCCCCTCGCCAGGCCTGCGGGTGTGGTGCCGTGCAGCCACGGAGAGTGCGGGTCGCCTTCCTTGTCGGCGAACGCGTGGTGGCGACGGTGGTCGGCGACCCAGGTGATCACGTCGCCCTGCATGGCCATGCTCCCGGCGATCGCCAAGCCGTTGCGCAGGCCACGGTTGGCCTTGAACGCGCGGTGGGTGAAGTAGCGGTGGAAGCCGACGGTCACCCCGAGGCAGGACAACAGGTAGAAACCGACAGCGAGCGCGACGTCGAGCCAGGACAGGCCCCATCCCCATGCAGTGGGAACAGCTGTGACGAGGGCGAGCATCGGGATCGCGGTGAAGGCATACACCAGCCAGGCGCGCCCACGAGGCTGGGCGTCCCCGTGCAGCGGCTTTGCACCTGCCGCACTGCTTCTCGGTTCAGCAACCGAGGGCTCGCGCACGTGGAGAGAGGTGGACACGTCGAGGTGCTCCCTTGTCGACGAACCACGGTCGCAAGGTGCGCCGTGCATACTTCCGCCGAGGTCAAGAGCGGGTGACGCCAGGTCCCCCACGGGGACGCGGCACCTACCAATAACTACCCGTGTCTGAGGCGGTTCACGCGTCGCCTCGACGTGACGCCGGTGACGGTCCCTACCGTGGGGAGCGCTCTCCCGCACATCGGGCGCCGATTTGCTGGCGCCGGTACGACAAGTTGGCGTTGACCTTCCGCGGCGGCGCCGTCCTCAAGGCCGTCGTCAGCTGGCTGCAGGCTTTGGGAGACACGCCCTCAGGAGACTCCAGTGCGCGGGACGTGCTCAGGTGCGGCCACCGCGATCTGGCCGGACCGTTCAGCTTCCGTGGAGGCATGCTCCTGGCTGGCCCCGTGGTGGGTCGCGCGACCCGCCGACCCGCCGTACCAGTCAAGGCAGAGCACGGTGGCGTCGTCGCGCAGCTTGCCGCCGGTGAGCCGGAGCACGGCCTCGCCGACCGCGTGCACGACCTCGCGCGGGTGCAGGTGGGCCGTGTCCCGCAGAGCGGTGTGAAAGTCCAGGTCGGCGGCGTTCCGTTCGAGCATTCCGTCCGTGACGAACACGATTCGGTCGCCGGGTTCGAGCGTGAGCGGCTGCACCTGGAAGGATCTTCCGGGCTCGAGGCCGAACGGTATGTCGATGGCGAGCTCGATCTCCTCGACCCGGCCCTGGCGCAGCCGAAGGGGTTTCGGGTGGCCGGCGTTGACGATGCTCGCGGTCTCCTGGTTCAGGTCGATACGTACGACTTGGCCCGTGACGAACCAGCCCGGCGAGGAGTTCGCCGCGAGCTTGTCGTTGGCTCTGATGACCTGCGAGCTCAGGTCCATCCCCGTCCGTCGGGCATTTCGAAGCGCGCCGACGAGGACCGTGGCAAGCAGTGCCGCTTCCACGTCGTGACCCGCGGCGTCGGTGATCGACAGGTGCAGGGTTGTTCGGTCGAAGGCGTAGTCGAAGGTGTCGCCGCCGGCGGTGCTGGCGGGTTCGAGCCAGCCGGCGAGGGTGAACTGGCCCGCTTCGCAGGTGAATGCGGGCGGCAGGAGCCGTCGCTGGATCTCGGCGGCCAGCGAGAAGGCGGTGGTGCGTTGTCCCCACTCGAACAGATCCGTGTAACGCCGGTTCACGACCACAATATGGCCGAGTACGTGTCCGATCCCCGCGATCTCCGCCATCTGCTGGGGGCTCGGGCGGGTGGTGAGCACGAGATCCATCGCGCCTATGGCGTCTCCGCGGACGGTCACGGGAGCGGTCACTTGCGTACCCTCGTCGAGCTCGCGGACCGCGACCTGCTGCGTGCGCAGCACCTCCTCGTACACGGTCCCCGCCAGCGGCACGGACTCGGCATTCTCGGTGCCCTGCGTCCGCCCGCCCGTCGCGCCCGGAGTGCGTCCGAGCCGGACGAGGAGCCGGCCGCTGTAGTCCGCGATCAGAAGGCTGACCTGATGCGCTCCGAGCATCGTCGCGAGTTCGTCGGCTGCGACGTCGATCGCGTCGACGGGCGTAGCTGCCTCCACGCGCTCCAGCAGCGTGCGGAGATCCGGCACCCGCCCGTCCGTGTCAGACATGGCGCCGAGCATAGGGATCAATCGGGGAGGTGCCGGCCGGGAACGGATGCGGTATCCGACGGCCAGCCGAGCAGCGTCCCGTTACCAAGCGCCGGGCTGGAGCCGTAGCTACGACACCCCGTAGCCATGTCCATACTGGATCAGCTGGCACCGACGCCGGCAAGGAAGTTCTGCCCAACCGGACGACGAACGCCCCGGTCCGCCGCGGGTGCGGCGGACCGGGGCGTCGTCGGAGCCGGGGTCAGCGCAGGTCGAACCGGTCCAGGTTCATGACCTTGTCCCAGGTCTTCACGAAGTCACGGACGAACTTCTCCTTGGCGTCGTCGGCGCCGTAGACCTCGACGATGCCGCGCAGGATGGAGTTCGAGCCGAAGACCAGGTCGGCCGCGGTGGCGGTGCGCACCACGGTGCCCTGGGCGTCGCGGGCCTCGTAGACGCCCTCGGAGTCCTTCGAGGTGCTCCACTCGACCCCGAGGTCGAGCAGGTTGCGGAAGAAGTCCTGCGACAGGACGCCCGGGTTGTCGGTGAAGACACCGTGCTGCGTGCCGCCGGTGTTCGCACCCAGCACGCGGAGGCCGCCGATCAGGACGGTCAGCTCCTTGGCGGAGAGCTCGAGGTTGTAGGCCCGGTCGACGAGCAGCGTCTCCGGCTCCAGCTTGACGTCCGGGGAGATCCAGTTGCGGAACCCGTCGGCGCGCGGCTCGAGGAAGGCGAAGGTCTCGACGTCCGTCTGGTCCTGCGAGGCGTCGGTGCGACCGGGCGCGAACGGCACGGTGACCGGCACACCCGCGTCCGCGGCGGCCTTCTCGACGGCGGCGGCGCCGGCCAGCACGATCGTGTCGGCGAGCGAGACGGGCTTGCCGAACGCCTGGCGGACCTCGTCGAGCTTCGCGATGACCTCGGCCGTGCCGGCGTTGACCGGCCAGCTCGCCTGCGGCTCCAGGCGCAGCCGGGCGCCGTTCGCGCCGCCGCGCTTGTCCGTGGTGCGGAAGGAGGCCGCGGACGACCAGGCGGTGTGCACGAGCTGCGACACCGTGAGGCCGGAGGCGAGGATCTGCTTCTTGAGCTCGGCGGCGTCGGACTCCGACAGCAGCTCGTGGTCGACGGCCGGGACCGGGTCCTGCCAGACCAGGACCTCCTGGGGCACCCACGGGCCGACGTAGCGCGAGACCGGGCCCATGTCGCGGTGCAGGAGCTTGAACCACGCCCGGCGGTAGGCCTCGGCGAACTCCTCGGGGTTGTCGCGGAAGCGCTCGGAGATCTTGCGGTACTCCGGGTCCACGAGCAGCGAGAGGTCGCTCGTCGCCATCATCGGCGGGTTCTTCTTGCCCTCGATGTGGGCGTCGGGCACCAGTTCCTGGCCCTCGGCCTCCTTGGGCTTCCACTGCTTGGCGCCCGCGGGGCTCTCGGTGAGCTCCCACTCGAAACCGAACAGCATGTCCCAGTAGCCGTTGTCCCACTGGGTGGGGTTCGGGGTCCAGGCGCCCTCGAGGCCGCTGGTCACGGTGTCGGCGCCCTTGCCGGTGCCGTTCTGGTTCTTCCAGCCGAGGCCGCCGGAGAACACCGGGCAGCCCTCCGGCTCCGGGCCGACGAGGTCCGGGTTCCCGGCGCCGTGCGCCTTGCCGAAGGTGTGGCCACCGGCGATGAGGGCGACGGTCTCCTCGTCGTTCATCGCCATCCGGCCGAACGTCACGCGGATGTCGTGGGCAGACGCGACCGGGTCCGCCGAGCCCTTCGGGCCCTCCGGGTTGACGTAGATCAGGCCCATGGTGACGGCACCGAGGGCGCCCTCGAGCTCGAGCGGGTCCTCGCCGCTGTAGCGCTCGTCGCCGAGCCAGGTGTCCTCCGGGCCCCAGAAGACCTCGTCCGGCTGCCACACGTCCGGGCGGCCGAAGGCGAAGCCGAACGTCTGGAAGCCCATGTCCTCGTGGGCGACGTTGCCGGCGAGCACCAGCAGGTCGGCCCAGGACAGGCTGCGACCGTACTTCTGCTTGACCGGAAGCAGCAGGCGGCGGGCCTTGTCCAGGTTGCCGTTGTCCGGCCAGCTGTTGAGCGGCGCGAAGCGCTGGGCGCCCTCGCCGGCGCCGCCGCGGCCGTCGTGCTGGCGGTAGGTGCCGGCGGCGTGCCAGGACATGCGGATGAACAGCGGGCCGTAGTGGCCCCAGTCCGCGGGCCACCAGTCCTGCGAGGTGCGCATGACCTGGACGATGTCGGCCTTGACGGCCTCGAAGTCCAGCTGCGAGACGGCCTTCTTGTAGTCGAAGTCGTCGTCGCCCAGCGGGTCGGACTCGCGCGAGGTCCTGGTCAGGACGGACAGGTCGACCTGGTTCGGCCACCAGTCGCGGTTGGACCGCGGCCGCTGCTCGGTGTGCGCGGACGGGCCGGCGAGGGCGGGGTTCTCGCTCTCGCTGCGGCTCGCGGTGGTGTCGGTGCCCTGCGGGCTCGCGGAGGTGTCGCGTGGCTTCGGGTCGGTCACGTCAGGTCCTTCCTCACGGGGAACGCCGGTCCCGGAGGGCCGGCCTGGTGGTGGGTGCGGTCTTCTTCGGTGGAGGGCGCGCTCAGCGGCCCGCGGGCGGGGACTGGCAGGCGGGGCAGAGGCCCCAGTAGACGACCTCGGCCTCGTCGATCGCGAAGCCTCCGTCGTCGACGGCGGTCAGGCAGGGGGGCTCCCCGACGGCGCAGTCGACGTCCCGCACCGTGCCGCAGGAGCGGCACACGAGGTGGTGGTGGTTGTCGCCCACCCGCGCCTCGTAGCGGGCGACCGATCCGGCCGGCTGGATGCGGCGGACCAGACCCGCGTCGGTCAGGGCACGCAGGACGTCGTACACCGCCTGGTGTGACACCGACCCGAGTCGCGCCCGGGCCGCCGCGAGCAGGGTCTCGGTGTCGGCGTGCGGGTGCTCGTACACGGCCGACAGCACGGCCCTGCGTGGTGCGGTGACACGCAGCGCCGCCTCGCGGAGTGAACGCTCGATCTGCGCGCGGCTCGGCACGACGTCGATCCCACCACGGAAAGCTGACTGGATCAAGTCCAGAAGAGTCGTGCCGTCACCGTGTCGTGGTCGGCGGCGCCGCCGGCTCGGCCTGCTGCGGCAGGGTGTAGATCTGGTTGACCGCCGTGATCAGCAGGGCGTTCGCCGTCTGCCGACCGTCGAGCCCCACGGTGAGGTTGCTCCAGATCACGACCGTGATGTCGTTGCCCGGGTCGTGGCCGGCGAAGAGGTTGTAGCCGGGCATCTCGCCGAAGTGGAAGTACATGGTGGCGCCCGGGGTGAAGGTCTGCCGCTCGATGCCGTACCCGTACTGCGGCGCGGTCGCCGGCTGGCCCGGGGCGGGTTGCGGGCTGTCGAGCCACCGGCGCTGGACGTCGGCGTCGAACACCTCGCCGCCGACGAGAGCCTCGATCCAGGCGGCGAGGTCGTCCGCGGTGGAGATCGCACCCCCGGCCGCGGTGGCGTAGGACGAGTTCTGGTGGGTGTAGTCGGTCGGTTGCAGCGTCCCGGCCCGGGCCGCGGCCTGCACGTCCGGCGGGTACTCGCTGTCCACCATCGCGTAGGCGGAGCCGCCGTACATGTAGCCGTGGGAGTACGGGTCGGGGATCGAGGTGTCCGTGCTCGCCGGGAGCGACGACTGAGCAAGGCCGAGCGGACCCAACAGGCGGTCCCGATAGGCCTGCGCCAGTGGCCTGCCGTCGACCTTCTCGACGATCAGCCCGAGGAGGGCGTAGTTGGTGTTGCTGTAGTCGTAGCCGGCACCGGGCGGGAACAGTGGCGGGTGGGCGAATCCGATGGCCAGCACCTCCTGCGGCGTCCAGACCTTGCCCGGATCCGCGTCGAGGGTGGCCGCGAACCCGGGATCGTTCGTGTAGCCGTAGAGGCCGCTGCGCATCGTCAGGAGCTGGGCGACGGTGATGTGGTCGCCGTCGGGCACACCTTGGATGTACGTCGACACCGGATCGTCGAACCGCAGCTTGCCCTCCTGGCCCAGCTGCACGACCACCGCGGCGGTCAGCGTCTTGGTGATCGAGGCGATCCGGACGTGCGTGTCCGTGCCGGGCGGCACCTCCGTGGCCCGCTCCGTCGTGCCGACGGCCGTGGTGAAGTCGCCCTGCGGGGTGCGGACCTCGACCACGGCACCCGGGATCATGAGCTCCCGGACCGTCGCCTCCACGGCGGCCCGGAGCGCGGCGGGGTCGATCGTCCGCACCGGGGAGGGTCCGGCCGACGTCGTGGTGGCCGCCACCGCGGCCGGGGCGGGCGAGGCCGGCGCGGTGTGGGCCGCACAGCCGGCGAGCAGCAGGACCGCGCAGGCCGCCAGCGAGGCACGGCCACGCAGGGATCGACACGGCCCGACACCAGGACGCATGGTCTTCTCCGACGCTCGAGGGGCTCGCGGACGGTGGTGCACGAACGCCCGACCGGCAGTCGCCGGGGACCCGAACTGCGTCGATCCCCCATGCTGTGGCACCCGCGGCACCGCCACAGCCGCCGGACGGCCGAGCCACGATGGGTGCGGCCCCACGAACTGCGCGTGGTGAACGGCGCGGGACCGGGCCCGGGGGATGATGGACGGCGGGGAGGGGAGGGCAGCGTGACGGAGGAGGAGCTGGTGGTCGAGTTCGCGCTCGCCCGCCTGGACAACCCCGGTCTGGACCTCGAGGAGATCGCGGCGCTGGTGGTGCGCCGGGTCGGGCCCGAGCGCATGCTCCAGTTCGCCTCGCAGAACCTCGCGACCCGCGGCGAGCTGCGCGGCGCGCTGTTCGAGTCCGCCGTGGAGCACGTCCTGCGGGTGGTCCTGACCCTGCGCGACGGCGACTGAGCCCGCTACCCGTCGGTCAGGTCGTGCTCCGGGAGCGCGCCGAGGGACTCGAAGGCCGAGCGGTAGGGGCCGACGTCGCCCCGCTCGGTCCAGCGGGCGAGCTGGGCGGCGGAGCGGCGGGTCATCAGCAGGCGGGCCAGGTCGAAGTCCGAGGCGCGGATCAGCACCGGGGCCTCGTCGACGGTGCCGGCCGCGGTCCACCGCCACGTCTCGCCGACGAGGGCGACCGACGGCCCGTCCGGCAGCCGGCCGGCCAGCCGACCGGCGAAGCGGTCCCGGATCGCCCGCAGGCCCGGGGTGTCGCGGGCCCCGGGCTCGTGCAGCGCGCCGCGCAGGTCCTGCTCGTGGATGATCACGTCACCGAGCGGTCGGGCGCCGTGGTCGCGCATCCATTCGCGGAGCGGCTCGGCGACCTCCTGCCACTCGGCGACGAGCTCGGCGACGGTGTGCCCGCGCCGCTTCTCCACCTGCGCGGCCGTCCAGGTCTCGTTGTGGTCGTCGGGCTCGTCGCCGGCGACGACGTCCGCGCCGAGGCCGACCATGTGCGAGAACAGGTCGCGCACCGTCCAGTCCGGGCAGGCGGGCACCCGCACCTCGGGATCGGGTGCCGCGGAGACCAGCGCCACGACCCGCTGCTGCGCCTGCGTCCACTCGTCGATCGGGTCCACGCCCGGAGCCAACCACCCGGGCGAAGGACGCGCGAGAGGAGATGTCGAGAGCGGGCGACCGGCTCCGACCACTCCCCGACACGACGTCGGTACGGGAGGACCCGATGGACTTCGACCGCCACTGCAGCGAGATCGTCACGCAGACGGACCTGCTCGTCCGCGACGCGGGCGACGCCGACCTGCGCGCACCCGTGCCCTCGTGCCCGGGCTGGACCCTGGGCGCACTCGCGCGGCACGTCGACGGCGGCCACCGCTGGGCCGAGCAGATCGTCCGGACCCGCGCGACGACGTTCACCGACGACACGATCGTGCGGAACGTCCTGGGTGACGACCGCGGCCCGCTGCCCGCCGACGACCTGCGCGAGGGCGCCGATGGGCTGGCCGCCACCCTGCGCGCCGCCGGCCCGGGCACCGAGGTCTGGGGCCCCTTCCACTTCCGTAGCACCACCTTCTGGGCCCGGCGCTTCGCCCACGAGACGCTGATGCACCGGGCCGACGCCGCCCTCGCCGCGGGCACCCCGTTCGCGGTGGAGCCGGAGGTGGCGCTCGACGCCGTGGACGAGTGGATGGAGCTCGACGTCCTCCCGCAGCACTTCGATCTCCGCCCGGAGAAGCGGGACCTGCTCGCCTCCGGCCGGACGCTCGCGCTGGAGGCCACCGACCGCGACGCCGCGTGGTTCGTCGACCTCACCGGCCCGGTCATCACCTGGCGGCGCGGGACGGGGGACGCCGCCGTGACGGTCCGGGCACCGCTCACGGACCTGCTCCTGCTGATCTACCGGCGACACGACGCGGCGCCCCCGGAGGTCTCCGGGGACGCCGCCCTGCTCGACCTCTGGCTGCACCACGTGGCGTTCGGGTGAGGACCCGCCGTTCGGCGCCTGCGGGTGACCGGCCGCGGCGCGGGCGTTTCCCGTGTGGGTGTGCGGGCGTTGGACCCGATGCGCGGTCGTCGACGGATATCTACTCATCGTGACCGAGCAACCCCGGAGGGTGTGTGGACGTCTTCCTCTCGGAAGCCACCACACCGACACGAGGAGCGGCAGGGCTTGGGTACGCGGCGCTTCGCATCAGCCACCGGCACACGCACCGGCACACGCCGGGCGGTCCTCGCGACCGTCGTGGCCGCGATCGGACTCGGCGGCGCCCTGGTCGCCGGCCCCGCCTTCGCCGAGTCGCCCGCCGCCCAGCGGGCGCACGCGGAGCCGCTGGTGGCGGGCACACCCTGCTCGGTCTCGGCGAAGGCCTGCGTGGACCTCGAGTCCCAGCGTGCCTGGCTGATCCAGGACGGGAAGGTCACGCGCGGCCCGGTCCGGATCTCGTCCGGCGGCAACGGCCAGGAGACCCCGATCGGCCACTCCCTGCGGGTGTACCGCAAGGAGAAGGACCACCTGAGCCAGGAGTCGCGGCTGCCCAACGGCGACCCGGCCCCCATGCCGTGGTCGGTGTTCTTCAACGACGGCGGCATCGCCTTCCACTCCGGCAGCCCGGACCGGTCGTCGGCCGGCTGCATCCACCTGGAGCCCGCCGACGCCGAGGCCTGGTTCACCTACCTGCAGATCGGCGACATGGTCCAGGTCGTCAAGGCGTCGGAGGAGATGGCGGCGCGCAACCCGCAGTCCGCCCCGGCGCAGCAGTAACCCCCGGACACGACAGCGGCCCGGCCCTCTCCGGGCCGGGCCGCTGTCCAGGGGATCAGCCCGCGTCGACCGCCACCGCGTCGGCGGGAGCGGGGCGCGTGCGGCGCCCGCCGACGAAGCCCGTGCCGTAGGCCACCGCGATGGCTGCGGCCACCACGAGGTCCCAGCTCAGACAGGCGATCGTGTACGGCTCGGGCGCGAAGGCGCGGCCCGGACCGATGTTGTGCAGCACGATGTCCCACACCGGGTGCAGCGCCCAGGCCGCCGCGAGCCAGTACGGCGAGCGCCGGATGCCGAGCACGGCCATCCCGCCGTAGATCAGGATCCCGACGACCTCCGCGGCCAGCCAGCCGCCGCCGGCGTCGCCCTGGGCGGCGAACACGACGTAGAACACGGCCGCGGCGATCAGCACGCCGGCGAGCAGGATGCGTCCGGCGACGTCGCGGACGTAGCGGGACAGGGCGATGCCGACGAGCGACCAGAAGGCGCCGCCGACGGCACCCTCGACGAGCAGTTCGACCACCATGATCGTTCCTTTCGGGAGTGGCGGCCGGGCGTGACGCGCCCGGCGGCGAGGGAAGGGGAAGGGTCAGGACCGCGCCGGGCAGTGGCCGGTGTACTCGGCGCGCCGGAGCAGCATCGCCGCGGCCATCGCGGGCAGCATCAGCACGTGGCCGCCGACCATGACGGTGCCCGCGGAGATCAGGCCGGACCACAGCGGCGGGAACAGCACGAGGAACGGCAGGTACATCGAGCCGGCCATCTCGAGGGTCGCCCGCCACCCGTGGCCGCGGAACCGCATCCAGGCGCACATCGCGACGGACATGTTCGTGGCCATGATCAGGGCCGCCGGCTCGGTGGCGTGGAGCACCGGGGTCCAGCCGAGGGCGTCGCCGGCCAGGGACCACAGCGGGCCGAGGGCGACCATGCCGACGACCATCGCCACGACCATCTCCAGGTAGTGGCGGACGAAGTGGCCGGTCGGGGTGGTGGGGCGGAGAAGCGTCTTCACGAGGGGACTCCCGATTTCCGAGGGCGGTGGAGGGCGGGCGCGGTCAGGGCGCGCAGCGGTGACCGGCGCGGGCGACGGCGGCGCGCACCCGCTCCGGCGCGGCGGTACCGGACACGCGCACGGTCCGGGCGGGCAGGTCGACCTCGACGGCGGTGACGCCGGCGACGTCGCCGACCCCGGCGGAGACGGCGCGGACGCAGTGCTCGCAGGTCATGTCCGGCACCCGCAGCTCGAGTACTCCCACGGCGACGATCCCTCCTCCGGTCGCGTCCGCGGTTCGGACGCCTGGGAGAAGGGTCGGCGGGCCCGCTGTCCGGTCGCTGTCCCCGCGCTGTCCGGGTCGGCCAGGTCGGGACAGGTCCGCGATCGGGTCAGTCTGCGCAGGTCAGCGGGCCGGGGCCCGTGCGGCGCCCTTCGGTCACGGCCTCGGCGAAGGTCTGCTCGCCGAGCGCC